>CADBUF010000023.1 GCA_902797795.1 uncultured Erysipelotrichaceae bacterium | reverse complement strand
TAAAATCGTGAATACTTGTTTTTCTGTTGGTAGTGGAATTGGGCCCACAACAGTAGCCCCAGAGTTCTTTGCCACTTGGACAATTCTCTCACAGCTTTGATCTAAGCTAACATGATCATAAGCTTTGAGGCGAACTCTAATCTTTGTTGTTTTTGCCATGAAATTTCCTCCTATATCACTTCAGGCTTTGACTTAAACTCTCTCAATGCGAATTACCGGAACCACCTTCATGACAACGCCTGTGGGTGTGTCCGCAACCTCGCACGTCAACGCGAGCAGTCAACGTTCAAATACTACTCTTACACGTATGTATGTGTCAATAAATAATTAAAATATTTTTTATAGATAAATGAGCATGTGAAAAAAATGATCAAAAAATTATTAACATTTCGATTAATTTGGTGTTTTAGATGCCTCATTTTTGGTTTTTTGAGCTATAAAAAAGAGTGATAATCACCACTCAACAATCGATGAAAATTAAAAAGTATTATTACTTTTTAGAGTTCTTCGCTAGATAGGCATTATAGCTATATTTACAACCGCAATACTCCTGAAAATACATCTCGTGCTCTTTAATGATGATAAGAGATTTTTCGTAGCCGTTGTTCTTTTTAAAATCAGCGTATAACCACTTGACTGTAGGATAATCTTTTTGAAGATTTTCGCCAATTTTATTAATGTCTTGAGCGTTTTTGTATCTGCTAATTGTCATCACTGTTCCAAAATAGTCAAAATGATGTTTTGCGGCATATTCAAAACCTTCTTTTAAACGTTTAGCAAAGCAAATTCGACACCTTTCATGTCCTTCTTTATCTGAAGCTCGTGGTTCAAGATCTAAATTATATAAATCATTATCATATTTAGTTTCGATAACCTTAATATTTACGCCTAAATCAACAAGATATTTTTTGAGTTCATTTAAACGTCGATCATGTTCTTCTTTTGGATAAATATTCGAGTTGTTATATAGAATTGTGATATCAAAATAATCGCGTAAAATTTCATGAGGAATAGTAAAGCAAGGACCACAGCAGGCATGTAAAAGCAATTTTGGTTTTTTGCCAGAAATTTTAATGTTTTGCAGTTCTTTTTCTAGAATTTTGTGGTAATTTTTCCTATTTTCCATATATGAACATAGAGTCACCAAATGAGAAGAAATGGTACTCTTTTTCTACTGCGTGTTTATAGACTTCTAAAGTAAACTCACGACCCATAAAAGCACTGACTAACATAATAAGAGTGCTCTTGGGAAGGTGAAAGTTTGTGATCAAGCAATCAATAGCTTTAAAAGTATATCCTGGGGTAATAAAAATATTGGTGTCTTTTTTGGTTGCTTTGAACTCTCCAAACTCTTGAATATTGCTCTCTAAGGTCCTAACTGATGTAGTTCCAATAGCGATAATTCGTCTATGTTCTTTTTTAGCCTTATTTAAGATGTCGCACGCTTCTTTAGTGATTTCATATTCCTCAGAATGCATGACGTGATTATCGGTATCTTCGACCTTAACAGGTCTAAAAGTACCTAAACCAATATGTAGTGTAATGTCCACTACTTCGATTCCTTTATCTTTTATGCGCTTAAATAAGTTTTCAGTAAAGTGAAATCCAGCAGTAGGAGCAGCAGCAGAGCCACTATATTTTGCGTATACGGTTTGATAACGGTCATTTCCACAAAGTTGTTCTTTAATATATGGAGGAAGCGGCATCTTGCCTAAAGAATCTAATACTTCTAAAAAGATTCCTTCATAATAAAACTTAATATCGCGGAGTCCTTCGTCTTTGATTTTGATTACTTCACCTATAAGTTTGCCTTCTCCATAATTAATACGCGCCCCAACTTTAAGCGATTTTGCTGGTTTAGTTAAACATTCCCAAACATCATCACCCACTTGTTTTAATAATAGTGTTTCACAATGCGCTCCCGTAACTTCTTTTATACCTACAAGTCGAGCTGGTATAACTTTGGTGTTATTTCTAACTAAAACATCACCAGGTCTAAGATAGTCGATGATATCATAAAAGTTTTTATCTTCGTATGTGTGATTATCTTTATTAATAACAAGTAAACGAGAATGATCTCTTTTATCGCTTGGTTTTTGAGCAATAAGTGATTCTGGGAGTTCGAAATCAAATAAATTAATATTCATATTAAAATCCTCGAAAATCTCCAAAGGCCGCAATTGTTAAATCCATATATTCTTGGAAACGGTCTTCTTTAATAGCTTCTCTAGCACCTTCCATGAGTTTTATAAGGAAACGAATATTATGAATAGATAGCAATCTTTTTCCAAATATTTCATCGCAGACATATAGATGTCTAAGATACGCTTTGGTGTAATTCTTGCAGCAATAACAATCACACTTCTCATCTAAAGGTGAGAAATCTTCTTTATATTTAGCGTCTCTAATATTAACTCTTCCACTTGACGTCATTAACGCTCCATGACGTGCTAACCTTGTTGGCAAAACACAATCAAACATATCAATTCCACGAGCAATTCCGCCAAGAAGATAGTCAATTGAGCCAACACCCATCAAATAACGCGGTTTATCGCTTGGAAGATATTTAACCGCATATTCAATCATTCTAAAGCAGACATCTTTAGGTTCACCAATAGAGGTTCCTCCTATTGAATATCCAGGGAAATCCATTTTACTCAATTCTTCAGCGCACATTTTTCTAAGATCTTCATAGTCCCCACCTTGAACAATTCCAAAGAGAGCTTGATCTTTCCTTTTATGAGCTTCTAAACCTCTTTTTGCCCATCTAAGAGTTCTTTCAGTACTTTTTTTAGCGTATTCATAACTAGCTGGATAGGGGATACATTCATCAAAAGACATGATGATATCCGCTCCTAATTTTTCTTGTATATCAATAGCGACTTCAGGAGAAAAAAAGAGTTTATCACCATTAAGGTGATTTTTAAAATGAACTCCTTCTTCTGTGATTTTACGATTTTCCGCCAAAGAAAAGACTTGGAAGCCTCCACTATCAGTAAGAATAGGGCCATCCCAATTCATAAATTTATGTAAGCCACCAGCTTTAGCAACTAAATCCGCTCCAGGTCTAATTGATAGATGGTAGGTGTTACTTAAAATAACTCCAGCTCCCATTTCATGTAGTTCTTCTGGTGAAAGAGATTTAACCGTGGCTAAAGTACCAACAGGCATAAACATTGGAACTTCGCAATCCCCATGAGGGGTGTGTAATATTCCATATCTAGCGCCCGTTTTTTTATCAATATGCTTAATTTCTAAATAAAAATCTTTCATGATGTAACCTATAATTCAATTAATTCAGAGATATCAGTGACGTGTATTTCTTTTGGAAGATGACGTTCAATGCTATTAGAAACAACAATATCATCTAAAGGAGATTCTAATAATTTGTTAATGCTATTAGGGGAAAACACTCCGTGAGATGCCGCAACTAAAACCGATTTTGCACCACTCTTGAGTAATAAATCGGAGGCAGAAATAATTGTTCCACCAGTGTCAATAATGTCATCAATGATAATACAGACCTTATCTTTTACTTCATCGACATTAACTTCTAAGTGTTCAGCAAGATTTGGTTTAGGACGATATTTATTCAAAATAACCTTTTTGCTACCTTTTAAAGCACTAACTAATAGATCCGCTCTTGTATTACTTCCATGATCAGGAGAAACAACAACCACATCTTTTAAATCAATTTTATGTTTAGCAAAATATTCTTTGTAGTAATCTTCAAAGAGTTTAGTTGTAGGAAGATTTATAAATTTTGTCTTAAAGAAGCTAACAATATCATCATGATGTAAATCGAAGGTTAAAATTTCATTGACTTCTGCTGTGTCTAAAATCTTCGCAACAACTTCGCAAGACACTGGTTCATTAAACCAGGACACTCTTTCTTGTCTAGAGTAGCCAAAATAAGGAATAAATAGTCTAATTGATCTTGCTCCACTCCTTTTAATCGAGTCAACCAAGAGCAATAGTTCGAACAATGTCTCATGCGCATTCTTTGCAGTTGATTCAATGATTACTGCGTTCTTATTTTTTACCTCTGACAAGGTTTTAACAAGGACTTCACCATCTGCAAATTTATCAATAGAAACAACACCAAGTTCGGCATTATATTTCTTTGCCACTTTTTCAGCGACAGCTTGATTTGAACTAAGAGAAAAAATAATTAAATTTTCCATAACTTACCTATAATGTTTAAGCACTGTTAGCACTACTTGTTTATTTGTTGAATATTCGTCTTTTATACGTGATTTGTCATAAGAAATGCCTAATTTTGCTAAATATTTCGCTAATTCATGAGTGTTGAACCATAAGCGAATATAATGGTCAGCAAGATCTTTTTCTTTTTGAAATTTTATGAAAATTGGTCTTGTGTAATATAGAGTGTTATTTACAAGAGTCCACCACTCTGGATCATAATCTAAAGTCATACTGTGGACCTTGGCAAAATATGCATTTCTAAATAATTGTTCAAAAAGTTCTTCACTCATATCTGAATGAGATAAATAGTCACTCATTTTCTCTCCGATAATTATTTCGCTAACCGCAAAACCGTTTCTATCATCAAGATAATGAAGTTTAGGTATCTTAACTCCACTAGTTGAGAGATTTTTTAAACAATACGCTAGTTCTTTGCCTTCTTGACTCTTTGGATCAAATTGGCGTACAAAATACTGCTTTCCTTTACGTTCAACAATAAAATTATCTAAAGATAAACGTTCGATGATTTCAAATGTACGATGCTTAATTTTAATTGTTTCCATCTAAATTATTATACTTTAATTATTAAATTAAGTATATAGTGGCTATTTTTTGATTAAAATTTAAAAAACATAATAATGTGATTAGTAGGTTATTTTGTATATCGCTCAATAATGTTTTTTAGCGTTTTTAAATGCAACTATGTTATACTTGTTGCATAAACAAACGAGGTCAATATTATGAGCAATTTAGACAGATTTATTCGTTATGTCAAAATCGACACGCAGTCAGATGACACTACTGGAACTAGTCCAAGTACTGAAAAACAAAAAGATTTAAGTCTTTTACTTGTTAACGAACTTTTGGAATTAGGACTCAAAGATGCTCATATGGATGAATATGGCAATGTTTATGCTCATCTACCAGGTAAAGGCAGTCGTATTGGTTTAAACGCTCATGTTGATACCGCTTTAGAAGTCACAGGCGCTGATGTTAAGCCTCATTTAGTTAAGAATTATTTAGGCGGAACAATTAAATTGGCTAATGGACTTGAAATGAATCCAGAAGAATTCCCTGTTCTTAAAAACCATATTGGACATGATTTGGTTGTTACTGATGGAAATACACTTTTAGGTGCCGATGATAAAGCTGGTGTCGCGATCATCATGAACGCTCTTGAATATTTCCATGAAAATCCAAAAGTAAAACATAGCACTATTTGTGTCGCGTTCACTACTGATGAAGAAATCGGACAAGGCCCAAGTCATTTTGATTATAAAAAGATGCGTGCTAAATATGCGTATACGATTGATGGAAGTGCAATTAATAAAATCGAAGCCGAATGTTTTAATGCTAATGCAGTAACTATCACCTTTAAAGGTGTTTCAATTCATCCAGGAGAAGGAAAAGGGAAACTGGTTAATGCATTAAATCTAGCTTCAGAATTTATTAATTATCTCCCACCAAAAGAAACACCATTCGATAGTGAAGAAAAAGAGGGATTCTTTCATCTAAATGCTATCGAAGGTAATTCCGAAATTGCTACTCTTCATATGATTGTGAGAGACTTCAAAGACAAAGGAATGGAAAGAAGAATAAACCTTATTAAAGAAGCAATTAAAAAGGTCAAAGAAGCTCATCCAACAGCGGAAGTAACCCACAAATTCACCAAACAATATGTGAACATGAAGAAATATGTTGATCGTAAACCAATGGCGGTCCGTAGAGCGAGAAACGCTCTAAAGAAAAATGGTCTCGAACCAGTAATGGGTGCGATTCGAGGTGGAACTGACGGTGCTACCTTCTCTAAAAACGGTTTGATCACACCAAATCTTGGAACTGGTAGTTATAACCATCATGGAAGGTTTGAATTCTTAGATGTTCAAGAATTTGAACAAATGACAAAAGTAGTCATTGATTTAGTGAAATAAAACCACTCAAATTATTTAAACTACAAGCATATTCAAATATTAAATAAAAGTATAAATATTAATAATTTGGACACTGTCTAAACTTATCAAAATATTTATATTTTTTTGTTGCACGGGTTACTTGTTTTTAATATTATTTAGCCACTTACTTTTGAGTATTACAACATTGACATAAATAAGCATAAGGGGGAAATTATATGCTTAGCATCAGAAAAAGAGACGGCTCTTTAGAAGAGTTTAATTTAGAAAAGGTATCAAAAGCAATTGAGAAAGCCTTTATGGCCGAACATAAGTTCTATAACGACGACATCATCAACATGTTGTCTTTAAGAGTGACTGCAACAATGAACGCCAAGATTCGTAACGATGTTATCGATATCGAAGACGTCCAAGATTCTGTTGAAGTTACCTTAATCCAAGCTGGATATGTCGATGTCGCACGCTCATATATGTTATATAGAAAAGCACGAGCGAACTTAAGAGAACAAAAAGCAACTGACTTAGACTATAAGAAAACAGTTGATAACTATTTAAAGATTAATGACTGGAGAGTTAAAGAAAACTCCACTGTTACATATTCTGTTGGCGGGCTTATCCTTTCTAATAGTGGTGCAGTTACTGCTAACTATTGGTTAAGCGAAGTCTATGATCAAGAAATCGGTGCCGCCCATAAAAACGCTGATATTCATATTCATGACTTATCGATGTTAACTGGTTATTGTGCTGGTTGGTCACTCAAACAACTCATCCAAGAAGGTTTAGGCGGTGTTGTTGGTAAGATTACCTCTGCTCCAGCAAATCACTTATCCACCTTATGTAACCAAATGGTTAACTTCTTAGGTATCATGCAAAATGAATGGGCTGGTGCTCAAGCTTTCTCCTCCTTTGATACATATTTAGCACCTTTCGTAAAGAAAGATCACCTCACCTATAAAGAAGTCAAACAATGCATTCAATCCTTCATTTATGGAGTTAACACTCCATCTAGATGGGGAACCCAAGCACCATTTACCAACATTACTTTAGACTGGGTTGTCCCAAATGATATGGCGGAACTCAACGCTATCGTCGGTGGCAAAGAATGTGATTTCAAATACAAAGACTGTGTTGAAGAAATGGCAATGGTCAACAAAGCCTTCATCGAAGTCATGATTGAAGGTGACGCTAACGGAAGAGGATTCCAATATCCAATCCCAACTTATTCCATTACTCGTACATTTGACTGGTCTGAAAC
>CADBUF010000022.1 GCA_902797795.1 uncultured Erysipelotrichaceae bacterium | reverse complement strand
TTCGCGGATGTACCACCCTAAACTTTATAGATTTCGGGATGTTTATCGAGAATCCCACTCTAGACCACTCTAGAATTTAGAGAGCCGATTTTTTAGTCTGTGAAGTCGTTATCAACAACAATCACGAAATTGTATTCTTGATATTTTTCTTTAAGCTTGTCTTTGATTTGTTCCACTAATTGATCTGGATGTTCTTCATCAAAATCAATAACAATATCGAATGAGACAATCTTTAATTTTTCATCAACATAGAAGCCATGGATTTGTTGGATGTTCTTATATTCTTTCATTAAGTCATGAACATCTTTTTTGATTTCTTTTATACGAGGATTACTAGAGTTAGTCGCGTATATTCCAACTGTTAATATAACTCCGTATTTAAGATATACTTCTTGAGCGATTTTTCGGCTTAATGGGTGAATATCTTTAGCGGTTAAGTTATCATCGACTTCTATATGGATAGAGCCAATTGCTCTAGTTGGTCCATAGTTATTTAAGATTAAATCATAAGAGCCTTTTACTTCTGGGAAGGAATTAACAGTTTGTTTAATCGCTAAGGCGACTTCTTTGCTTGTTCTTTCTCCGATGATGTTACTTAAGGCGTCACGAAGGATACCGATACCGCTTTTAATAATGAATAATCCGATAATAATACCTAAGTAACCTTCAATATAGACATTAGTGTACATCGCGATAATCGCACCTATTAAAGTAGCGGTTGATAATAACGCATCAAACAAAGCGTCTATTCCGCTTCCTTTTAAAGCGTCACTATTAGTTTTCTTAGCCATTTTGGTGAAAAATAGACCAAGAGCAACTTTACCTACAATAGCAATTGAGACAATAATCAAAGTTAGATTAGTGTATTCCGCTTTAGTTTTATTAATTAAAGAGAGTATAGATTCATAGATTGCACTTCCACCGGCAACAAGAATGATAACAGCGATTACTAAGGAAGTGATATATTCCACTCTTCCATGCCCAAAAGGATGTTTTTTATCAGGTTTCTTGTTGGATAATTTAGTACCGATGATAGTGATGATACTACTAAGAGCGTCAGTTAAATTGTTAACTGCATCTAAGATAATTGAAACAGACATCGCAAAAATGCCGATTACCGCTTTAGCGGCAACCAAAAGGATATTTCCGATTATCCCAACAATGCTAGTTCTAACAATTAGTTGTTCGCGGTTTGCCATCTTATTTATTTAACGCTTTTTTGATATCTTCTTCAAATGCTTCTGGTTTATGAGTTGGTTCAAATCGGGCAATAACATTACCTTCTCTATCAACTAGGAATTTAGTGAAATTCCATTTTACTTTCTTGTATTTATTTTTTTCATTTTGACTACAAAGATATGTGAATAATGGTTCAGCGTTATCTCCTTTAACATCAATCTTTTTAAATCTTGGAAATTGAGTGTTGAATCTTAACGAACAAAAAGCGTTGATTTCTTCATCGCTTCCAGGAGCTTGATGGAAGAATTGATTACATGGGAAATCTAGGATTTCAAATCCTTGATTCTTGTATTTCTCATATAATTCTTCTAATCCTTTATATTGAGGGGTGAAACCACATCCTGTCGCAGTGTTAACAATTAAAAGTACTTTGCCTTTATATTTTTCTAATGACACTTCGTTTCCTTGTTGATCTTTAACTTTGAAGTTATATACTGACATATTGCTTTCTCCTTTAGTTTATACACATATCATAAATAAATTATTGATATCTAATCAAGAAATATGCATTTTTTTGTTATCTTTATTAAAAGATATGTGTATACTATTAAATCGTATGGACAAGAGAAGATATTTTACAACCAGAATGATTGCGACTACCGGTATACTTACTGGTATATTAATCATCTTACAAGTAATTGGTAATTATATTAATCCTAGCTTTGCTAATATCAATTTATCATTAATTCCAATTGCCATTGGTGCAATTTTATATGGCCCATTAGTTGGTGGCTTTTTAGGACTTGTCTGTGGAGTGATGGTTTTAGTTTCTCCTAGCACAATGAATGTTTTCTTTGTTGTTTCTCCTTTAGGCACGGTTTTAGCGTGTTTAACTAAAACCACTTTAGCAGGTATTATTGCTGGGTTTGTGATGAAATTAATGAAGAATCATAAAACTGCAGGATCAATTGTTGCCTCTATTTTAGTGCCTACTATTAACACTGGTATATTTTGCATCTTTGCTTCTATCTTCTTTATGCCTTTGTTAAATGATATGGTTAGTAATGGCACTTTTAATAACACGGTGAGTGCCTTATTTATCGGTATGGCGGGTATCAATTATATATTTGAAGTCATTTCCACCGCGATATTAACTCCTAGCTTATATAAAATAATTGAGCATAATCGCACTAACAAAGAATTTGATTAAATAAAGTCTGGTCCATCCAGATTTTTTTATATATTTGTTCACAAATACGAACCTTAAATGAGAAATAAATAATTAACTCTTTTCGTATATGCGTGCTATATTGTAGGCAAGAAAATAATATCTATGAAAGGAGGATGGTTACGTAAACAAGTTGAATTGTGAGTTATCCTAGATATGAATTTAAGAGTTTGGCTCATTCCTACATTTATATCTAAACGTTGAACAAAAATGATAACTAACATTCTAATTGACTTTATTTAATCGAAATATTGTCGACATAACCAAAAAATGAATTAGCCTATGGAAGAAAATAACAAATAAAAAAAGTGAATCTAAATAAGACCTAAGAGAACTGGTCAAATATGAGATGTCACGTAAAAAAAACCGTAATTATATAATTACAAATATCTTGGAGTTATGATTTATAGCTCCACAAATAATTCTTGATTATTTATTCATAATTAAGGATAATAGTTAAAAATTAAAAAAGGAGGGCTAAATTATGAAAAAAGCTCGCTTATTAGCTTTATTGGCACTTATGGCTCTTCCTCTCACGAGTTGTGGAGGTAGTGGTTCCAATAACGGCTCAAACAATCCATCTGGTGGAGGCCAACCAGTAAATCCAGGTGAAGGCGGCGAAGGCGAAGGCGGCGAAGGCGGCGAAGGCCAAGGCGGCGAAGGAGAACACGGAGGCGAAGGCGGCGAAGGCGGCGAAGGCCAAGGTGGAGAAGGAGGAGAAGGCGGCGAAGGCGGCGGCGAAGAATACGTCGGCTGGGGCAAAGAAGTCGATGATTTGTTTGCTGAAGTTTTCCCAGGCGCTACGCTCCCATATTTTGATGTTGCCGAATTAGGCGATGTCCAAGTTAGTTTTGATAAAGATGCATGGGCATTTGAATTTAGTGGAGATCTCGCTTTAGAAGATTCCTCACCATTAGATGAAGTTGCTGGTGTAATCGAAGAAGCTGGTTATGTTGCTTCTGAAGGCAACAGTGAATGGGACAAATTATTCACATTAGAATATACTGATCCTACCGATGATGATTCTGATAGAATTCTTAATTTTGAAATCAAAGGATTAAATCCACCAAGCTCAGTCTCTAGAGATGGTGGAGAAGAAGTTGAAGCTGGTGAAGGTGAAGTTGATCCAGAAGTTCATGAAAATCTATTCTATGGAAAAATTAGTAGCCCATTTGTTTATAGTTGGGGTGATTATAACCTTGCCTCTATTGCTGCTTATTTCTTAACTCTTGAGGATGTTAATGAAAGCGATAGAGCAAAGGCAGTATACAATGAAGTTTATGCTTTTGATTACCATGGATTCTTCCCAGATTGGATGGATGAAGAAACTTGGGATTATCTTGTGACATTCCCAGATGAATACAATATGTTCTATCTTCCAGTTCTTAATGTCGCTCATGAAGATATTGGCCTTTATTTAAAAGAATTAGTTGAACTCATGGGATGGACAGTTGATGTGGAAGAAGTTGCTGAAAGTGAAGACGGTAATGATTATTATCGTGTCATTTCACCTAACAACTTATTAATTCTTGAACTCTACTATGATTTACCATCCAAACAAATGGAATATTGCTTAACATTAGTTCCAGAATACTTTGATATCTTAAAAGACGAAGACTTCTTAAATGTTCTTGGTGTTAAGAGTATCTATGATTTCCAAGAATATAATAGTTATTTTGCTACTGAATTCAAATTAGAATCCGCTGATGAAGTTTCTTCCTCTGGACAAGCACTTGTCCAAGCTTTAGTTGATTCAACAAAATTCAATGGTCAATTAGTACAAGAAGAAAATAAACCTGCAGTAGAATTTGTTCCTCAAGAAGGAGAAAATGTTTGGGATTTACAATTACAACAATTAATGTTCTCATTATTTGGTGAATCATTACCATACGCTGCTCTTGATAGCGAAACCTTGTATGCAGGTATTGATGACTCATATGTTGAAGATTATGGCATTTACATTTTCTACCTTGGTGATGAAAACGTAGAAGTTGATCCATTTGAAAATTATGCTAGTGCATTAACTGATAATGGCTATACATTAAACGCTAAAACTCAATTATATGACAAAGCCAATGATGTAGGCGCTGATATTGCCGTTGATTTTGAACATAATGCTGAAAAAGGATATAACGAAATTGATGTCTATATCTATGCACTTGCTGATACATATCCACATTATTCCGCTTCTGTCCTCGTTGATGGCGAAAATGATGAAAAATATGAAGTTATCGTTGACGCTGGTTATAGCACTGAAAAAGGTGAATATTATTTAGATGTTCTTGTTGCTCATTATTATGCTGAACCAGAAGAACATGAATATGTTAATACCATTGCTGGTGCATTAAAACTTAGTGCTTCTAACTTTAAATGGCACACAGCTGATGGTTTATATGAATACTTTGATCAAAACTACGCAGTTTCTAATCCTTCTAAGATTGCCACAATATTTGAAGGTATGGTCAATGCAGCAGCTGCAGCCCTTGGCGAAGGTGCATCTTCTACAATCGATGAAGTTGCTTATCCAGCCGGTGAACAATATGCTGGTCAATGCGAGAGATACCACGCTGTTATTGAATCAGAAACATGCGAAGTTGAATTCTATCTCATCGTTGACAGTATTGGTGCATTTGGCATTAGCACTTCTACAGGATATATCTTTGTAGTATATGTTACTCCAGTTGCAGCAGAAGAACCTGCAGTTGAAGAACCACCTGTGGAACCTAATCCAGAAGTTCTTGGTGAATAATTCATTCAAAATCAAAACACTAGAGCCGATTAATTTCGGCTCTTTTATATTTTTTAAAACTATGTAAACGCTTATTTTCTATATTTAAAAAAGAATAAAAAAGTTGAGGGACAATCCTCAACTTTATATATGAAATTGTAGTGTAATTATTTATTGAAGAAATTTAAGATATCCTTATATACTTCCTCTTTGTTATTTTCGTTAAGAATTTCATGTCTCATGTTCTCTAAAGTAATAACATCAATTTGTTTAAATCCGGCTTTTTGTAAATTGAGTAAAGACGCTTTTCTTCCTTTATCATAACCAGTGCAAGGATCCTCTTTTCCTCCAATTAATAAGAAAAGTAATTCTTTATTTACATTCTTATACAATTTTGCCTTACCCATTCTTTTTAATAACGAAAATAAAGTGATGTAACTAGCGAGAGTAAATTCCACTCCGCTTAATGGGTCGTTGATATAAGTTTTGACGTTATTTTCATTAAAAGATAGCCAATCTAATGGTGTTTTTCTGTTTTTTATCTTTTTTGCGAATTGTCCAACGGCGAGATTAGTGATCAATTTTGAATGACCTTTTGGACCTTTGAATACTTTGATGAATTTGGTTAATAGTAAGCCCACTCCACTTGCGGGATTAGGATTAACATATCCACTTAACGCAACTTTGGAATATTCTTTTGAATCTTCTTGTAATAAAACACGAGAAATGATGGTGCCCATTGAATGTGCAAATAAATAGATTGGGAGGTTAGGAAATTCTTTTTTAACAAATCCTCTTATTACTCTTTGATCTTCAACTAGTAATTTATCTCCATTTTTATCAGCAATGTGGGATAATAGAGGTGCGTCTTTTCCGTGTCCTCTTAAATCGGAAATAATCACGTTATAATTGTTTTTTACTAGATAGTTAGCAAAGTCATCATAACGTTCTTTATGTTCTTCCATCCCATGGACCATAATAACGTTAGCCTTAGCCTTTTCTGCTTTATAGACCAATAGGGAGAGTTTGTAATTATCTGTACTTGAAAGGAAAACTTCTTGTTTGTTCATTTTTATATCCTCATTTCACAATTATTATATTCTTTCAATCATATTGTTTGCGAAATAAAAATAGTTTTTTTAATATATATGTATGCGTATGAAAACTAACCAGAAATGTTTTGATACATTTCCCCGTCGTAAAAATGTTATATGTTTCGTTAACGAAGTAAGAAAATATCTTTTTCCTGGTTATTTTGAAACATATAAGGGTTCCTTATTGAATTACAAAAAGAAAAAGCTTAAGACTATTCGAAGGCTGTATGACAAATATATTTGTAGTTCGACCGGAGAATATTTTATTAAAGAATTAGATAAACTCGATAAAGAAGCACATGACGATCTTGAATTTTTCTTTGAAAGTGACCCCGCTAGTGAGAGTAAAGATGAGATTGTGATTACATATCCTGGATTCCTTGCTATCAATTTTTATCGTATAGCGCATATTATCTACTGTTTGGGTATTGCTTACGTTCCACGTTTAATTACTGAAATCGCTCATAGCGAAACTGGAATTGATATTCACCCTGGTTGTAAGATTGCTTCACCTTTCTTTATTGACCACGGGACAGGTATTGTTATTGGTGAAACAAGTGAAATTGGGAAGAACGTAAAAATGTATCATGGAGTTACTTTAGGCGCTCTTACTTTAAAAGAAGGAAGAAATTTAATTGGTAAAAAAAGACATCCAACTATTCAAGATAACGTTACTATCTATTCAGGTGCCTCTATTTTAGGAGGAGAAACAGTGATTGAAGAGAATTCTATTATTGGTTCAAACGTTTTTATTGTTAATTCTGTTGTTAAAGGGAGCAAAGTTGTTTATTCACAAGACATAATAAACAAGTTTATTAATTAATTATGAAAAAGAAACATCTAATTGCATTATTATTTTCAGCCTTTATGGTTCTTTCTAGTTGCGGAGGCTCTTCAAGTAGTAGTTCTACCCCAACTTATCCTTCTGGTGGAAATCAACCTGTTGAACCTGGCGAAGGTGAAGAAGGTGAAGGCGGAGAGGGCCAAGGTGGCGAAGGTGAAGGCGGTGGAGAAGGCGAACACGAAAATCCACCTGTTATCACTGTTACCTCGATTAAAGTATTAGATCATAAGAGTGAATATGAAGTTGGAGAATCGTTTATTACTCCAGATGTTGAGGCTACTTTTAGTGATGGTTCAACCTCTCTAGTGGAAGCATCTTTTTCTGGATACGACCTTTCTAAAGAAGGGAATCAAACAGTTACTGTCACTTATTTAGGGGTGAGTACAAGCTTTAATATTTCAGTTAAAAAGACGAAAGAAACCTCCTCAATTGCCTTAGCAAATGAACTTGGCAAGGTCAATAATTTAGATGGAATTTGTAAAAATATTGATCTATTTACATTCACTTTTGATAAGGGAAGTAGTACATCCACAATCTTTTCAAGCAAAGATAATGGTGGTTATCTCGCTCTATACGAAGGTTCTTCATTTACTTTGAATTCTCCTAATAGAGATGTTACGCATATTGAAATTCAACTTATTAAGGGTGAAAACATTACTGCCTCAATTGGAATTGGCTCTACTAATGAATCAGTTTATTCTTGGGATGGTTATTCTCGTGAGATTACTTTTACCATGAATGAACAAATTAGATTCAATAATATTGCAATTACTTATAAGCTTAGCGATTATGCTGATCCTGTAATTGAAGGAGTTTCAACGATTAGTGAAGTTTATGAAATCGCTAAAACTATGGAATTTTATCCTAATGATGCGGGATGGTATAAATCATCAACAATCGTTAAATTAAGAGTTGAAGCTCTAGACGCGATTGATAGTGGATCAGAATCAACTTCTTTAGGATATGATCCGCTCGCTAGAGGGAAAATTTTAGTTCACGATAACACTGGATACATTATTTGTAGTTCATCTACAAGTGACCCAGTTAGTTTTTATCAACGTGTTAAAGAATATTTAAAAGCCGGAACCACTCAATATACGATTACTGGTAATATTTCTATTTTTAATGGTGTACTTGAAATCAATATTGAATCTTATGGTTATGATTCATCTATTCAAATTGATCATGATTTATCTCGACACGTTAAAGAAGTATTTAATGAACGTGGATCTTATTTAGATGACGTCTTGCCTCTATCTACCACTGATAAAGGGTATGCGGTAAATAAGGTTGTTAAATTTGAAGGATTATCTTATTTCAATAAATACAATTCCGCGGGAAGTTATCTATTTATCGATAAAAACGGTAAAGTTGTCCCTATTTATTCTTTCCTAGATAAAGATAGAACAAGTTTAGTTAAAGGTGGTTGCTATGACATTATTGCTTTAGAAAGCATGTATCGTAATCGTCCATCTTTAAGAATTTTATCAATTAGTAAGAGCAAATCTAATTTTGTTGATTTTAATTACTATCAAGATGCGGTTGAACTTAATGATGTTTCCCCATTAATTAATATTAATCCAGATAAAAATATGGATGCTTATAAGATTAGTGAATTAACAGTCTATAAAGCTGATGTTTATGTCTCAATGTTTTTAAATGATGACAAGTATACCTTTAATACTTCTTATAGCTATGATTATGTGAGTAAGTGTTACACAACTGGAACCACTAAAGAAAAAGCTTCTATTTATCATTCCTTGTTGGTAAGTAATGAAGATGCGACATATAATCAATTATTTGCGGATTATTTACTAAATAATTGCAATAGCGATTTAGAAGCTCAAAATTCTATATTAACTGTCTATTTCACTCTTTCATATTTAGATACAGCAAACCATGAATATATGTGGAGAGCAAACGTTATCGAAGACGCTCTATTTGGGTTAGATTATTTATATTCTGAATCCGCTAATATGACTTTTGATTTGTCTCTTTCTAATGTTAGTTGTGAATATAAAGACAAAGAATATCAAACTTGGTTAGACTCTTCTAGCGGCCTTACTGTGAATAATAACGCAACAGAAACCGCCTCAATTAGTCGTAGTACCGAATATTTAAAAGTGAATGATGGAACATCTTTATCATTTTCTTTTCTCGACGCAACTAAGAAAATAGTGGGCTTCACATTGTACACTGGTACATATTCTCATATCGCCGGATTTGGAGATTTAGAAATTGAAACATATCGTCAATTTTCTTCTTATACCTTAGTGATTTTATACGAACCTCTTACCACTGTTGAAATTGATGATTTAGCGGTGTCTTACACTGGTAACACTGACTATTTAAAAGTTACTGGTATCACTGTTAACTATATCGTGGAGAACTAATTATGGGGCTAAGATCAATTAAAGAAATATTTATTACTGGACATGGTCCAAGTAGTTCTCACACGATGGGTCCACATTTTGCCTGCCAATATATTTTAAAAAAATATAAAGATATAAAGTCTATCAAAGTAACCTTATATGGTTCTTTAGCCTTAACTGGAAAAGGACATTTAACTGATTACATTATTGATTTATCTTTAAAGAATATTCCTCATGAAATTGTTTTTGATAAAGAAACAGCGACCACCCATCCAAATACCTTATCTTTTGAAATAACAACCTCAAAAGGAATAGAAAAAGAAACTGTTATTTCTATTGGAGGAGGAAGTATTGTCACTGTTGACAATTTCCAAGAAACCAAAAATAAAGAAATATATCCTCACCTCCATATGAGTGAGATTCAAAAATATTGTATTGATAATGATATTTCATTATATGAATATGTAAAGAAATATGAAGATAAAGATTGCTTTAAATATTTTGAAAATGTTCTTAAAGTGATGGATGAGGCAGTTAAAAGAGGCTTAGCCGCTGAAGGTTATCTTCCTGGTAGTCTTAAAGTTAAAAGAAAAGCCAAAGCAATGTTTGCCGCTATGAAAGATAGCACATTAGGCGAAAATGATGTCGCGATGAATGTTGCTGTTCATTCTTTTGCGGTCAGTGAAGAAAACGCGAGTGGTGGAATTATTGTTACTGCTCCTACATGTGGAAGCGCAGGAGTTATTCCTGGATGTATCAAATATCTTCGTATGAAACATGTTAGTGATGAAAATATCATCAAAGGCTTAATGGTGGCGGGTTTATTTGGAATCATTTGTAAAATGAACGCTTCTGTTAGTGGGGCGGAATGTGGTTGCCAAGCAGAAATTGGGGTTGCTTGCTCTATGGGAGCAGCGATGATTGCGCACTGTTTTGGTAAATCAACAATCGATATCATTCAAAGCGCAGAAATCGCCTTAGAGCATTCCTTAGGTTTGACTTGTGATCCGGTTGAAGGATATGTACAAATCCCGTGTATAGAAAGATGTGCTTTATTTGCAATTAAAGCAATTAATGCTGTAAAATTAGCAGTCATCATCCCTGATGACGATATTCATGTAAGTTACGATGACTCTGTGAAAACAATGTATCTTACTGGAATCGATATGAACGCTAAATATAAGGAAACCTCTTTAGGTGGTTTAGCGGAAATTATTAAATAGTTAGTTATATTAAAGGAGATAAAATTATGTACCGTAAAAATGCATGGAAGAAATATGATGCTTCTAAAGAAAAAGAAGTGATGAAATTCGCTAGTGGATATATTTCTTTCCTTTCTAAAAGTAAAACTGAACGACTTGCAGTTAAAGAGGCAATCAAAGAACTTGAAGCAAGTGGCTATCTTGACGCTAGCAAAGTGAAATCAGTTAAAGAAGGAGACAAAATTTATTTTGTTAATAAGAACAAAAACATTTGTGCATTCCATTTAGGAAAAAGAAACCTTCTTGATGGTTTAAGAATTTTAGGAGCGCATATTGATTCTCCTAGAATGGACTTAAAAGAGCATCCTCTATATGAAAAGAATGAATTTCTTTTAGGCGATACCCATTATTATGGTGGTATTAAAAAATATCAATGGGTAACCATTCCTTTAGCACTTCACGGTGTTATCTGTAAAAAAGATGGTTCTACTATTGAAATTAATATTGGTGAAGATGAAAAAGACCCAGTCGTTGGTATTTCTGATTTACTCATCCACCTTTCCGCTGATCAATTAGCGAAAACTGGCGCTAAAGTCATTGAAGGAGAAAACCTTGACCTCACCTTAGGTAATAAACCACTTAAGGGCGAAGAGAAAAATGCGGTTAAGGCTAATGTCCTTAAACTTCTTAAAAAGAAATATGACATTGATGAAGAAGACTTTGTCAGTGCGGAAATTGAAGTTGTTCCTGCTGGAAAAGCAAGAGACTATGGTCTAGACAGTTCAATGGTCGCTGGTTATGGTCATGATGATCGTAGCTGTGCTTATACATCATTAAAAGCTTTATTAGATAGTGATAAACCAGAATATACATCTTGCTGCGTTTTAGTTGACAAAGAAGAAATTGGTAGCGTTGGCGCAACTGGTGCACAATCTCGTTTCTTTGAAAACGCAATCGCGAAGTTACTCGAACTTAGTGGTGAAAAAGATCCATTATGGAAAGCGCGTTTAGTGATGGAAAATTCCAAGATGCTCTCTAGTGATGTTTCTGCCGCTTTTGACCCGTTATATGCCAGTGTTTCTGATCCAAATAACTGTGCTTACTTTGCTTATGGTCTTGTATTTAACAAATACACAGGTAGTAGAGGTAAGAGTGGCTCTAACGATGCTAACCCAGAATATTATGCCTGGATTAGAAAAGTAATGGATGAGGCTAATGTTAATTGGCAAAACGCTGAACTTGGTAAAGTTGACCAAGGTGGCGGAGGTACAATTGCCTATATTTTAGGTAACTACAATATGAACGTCATTGACGCTGGTATACCAGTGCTTAATATGCACGCCCCTATGGAAATAGTTTCTAAAGCTGACTTATATGAAGCTTATATGGGATATATAGCATTCTTAAAGGCGGAATAATAAATGAACAAAGAAAAGAAAATGCCGTGGTGGAGAAGATTACATCAAAAACTTGTCTATGCTTTCCACGATTCTAAATTTGGACATTTTTGGTCCAAATGGCATTTACAGTATTTGCTGTTAACCGGAGTGATGTACGGGGTTAAAGCAGGATTATATTTCTTTGTTGCCTATATTCCAAGTAATCCAATTAGTTTTGGTTATGTTAGTGGAAACATCTTAACTCAAGAAAGTATCCATTATTCAATGGCAATAGATGAAGCAATACCTCTAGTGTCTTATTTCTATTTCTTCTATCTCCTATATTACATCGTTCCTGAAATCTTCTTATGGATCTTATCCTTCTTTGACAAGAAGAAGATGGTAACTATTGTTATAGCAGCGATTACCTCTACAATTATCGCGGTTATTTGCTTCGCTTCACAACAAGTGAAGATGTTACGTCCTGAAGACGAACTCGCTTATTACGATAGCTTCTCTAAAGTTGATAGTTTAGATGCTTTATTTAAATATGGTATCCACTGGCAATATGGAGCGGATGAAACCGCGCTTAACTGTATCCCGTCCTTACACGCGAACGTTGGTATGGCTTTAGCAATGGTGGGCATATGGACTGGAAAAGATGAAAAACATTTCCCAATTGGATTACGTATTTTCTGTTCCATATTTGGATTTGGAATCATCATGTCGACTTTCTTTGTCAAACAACATTACTTTGTCGATGCGATTACCGGAGCGGCCTTATTTGTCATTATGTACTTCTTGTACAAACTATTAATCGTTCCTCATTATTTAAAGAGAAAAGCATTAAAAGAAGAAAAATCGCAAAAGCTCTTAGAAGCATAATAAACTTATTTACAAACAGGAGATATTTTATTAATATATCTCTTGCGACTTGGCGAACGTGGTGAAGTGGTTAACACATCTGGCTGTGAACCAGACACTCGTGAGTTCGATTCTCATCGTTCG
>CADBUF010000021.1 GCA_902797795.1 uncultured Erysipelotrichaceae bacterium | reverse complement strand
TTTTTATGGCCACGATTAGTGAAACAAAAACCGTGAGGAATAAGATGACTAATTCCATAGATTCACCTCCTCTCTAATAGTTCGGAGCATCACTCCTCACCAAGGAGAAAACCAGGAAAAGAACCTCAGCTGGTGAAACGCCGAACTAGGTTTTATAGACTACTCTCTGTCTAAAAGGATGATGAGTCCTCTCATATACTTAATAGGGGCTATCTCCACATTTTTTGAAAAAAATTTTAAAAATTTTCTATTAACAAGTAATTGTTAATGTTTTTTAAGAGTAACCAACAATTCCTTGAAAAGAAACAAAGGGAAATTTATTATAGTCGTGATATGAAACGCGTATTAAAAAATTTTAAAGGACATAAGCACTTACTCTTCATGGATTTTGAAGGGACACAGTTTTCTCATGAGATGATTGCTTTTGGAGCGGTCTTAGTCACCATAGATAAAAACGGATATATCGTTAAACAGAAAAAGCCAATTAAAAGATACGTTCGTGCTAAAAATGCGATCGGTAAATTTGTCGAAGGATTAACTGGGATCACACAAAAAGATCTCAATCGATATGGGGTTACTTTCTCCCAAGCAATGAAAGATTTGAAAAAATACTGTGGCATGGCTTTTAAAAAGTCTTCATTCATTACTTTTGGTAATCATGATATGCGTATTTTGGGTCAATCAGTGTCCTATAATTTAGATACCCCTAAAGATTTGTGCAATATCATCAGAAGTAACTATGTTGATTTTCAATCAATCATCTCGGAATTTATTCGTGATGAAAAAGGTAATGTTCTTTCTTTGTCCCATTATCTAGAACTTTTTGGTTTGCCATTTGATGGAGAAGCACATGATCCAGAATATGACGCCTTAAATTTAGCAAAACTCTATGATGTGTTTATGAGGAACAAAGACCTTGTTTTAAATGAATTCATTAAGAAGATGCAAAATTCCTCTTATGGAATCGAACCAATTAATAAAGTAGTCAAAAAACTTCTTTCTAATAATGTTGTTACACCAGAAGAATTTACCCAGTTATTAAAAGAATATATTGATTAAGATGAAATACCCTAACGGACAAGAATATAAGCCAAAAACAAGTAGGAAGTCGCATAAATCTAGTGTTGAGATTTCTTTAAGTTCGGCCAATAGAGGCATGAATTTAGAAAATGAAATTAACCTCTCAAATGCCTATTATAAAGATCACGACATCTGCTTAATTACTAAACGTCCTACTCCAATTAATATCGTTAAAGTCGATTATTCAAAAGGAGCAAAAATTACACACGCCTATTTTGAAGAGCAATCAACCACCGATTATAACGGAGTATATAAGAGTCGCTATATTGATTTTGAAGCTAAAAATACTAGAAACAAAACATCATTTCCTTTAGGAAATATTACACCTCATCAAATCGATCACTTAAAAAGGGTTATCGCCCATGGAGGTATTGCCTTTTTCATCATCAATTTTGAGTCACTTCAAAAAGTGTATTTGTTAGACGCAAAATACGTGATTGAATTTTATGAAAACGGAGGCAGAAAATCAATTCCATACCAATGCTTTGTTGATAATGGAGTGGAAATAGAACAAGGGTATAATCCTCGTCTTAAATATATTGAGGCTATTGATAAAAAATATTTTTAATATTTACAGTACTCTTTAAGTTTACATTCACTGCACTTAGGTGACTTTGCTAAGCAAAAATATCTTCCGAAATGAATGAGTTGATGATGAGTCTTGATCCAACTGGATTCAGGTATCAACTTTTTTAATTTTCTTTCAATATCAATTGGTTCGTCTTTGCTATTAGCGATTCCTAATCTATTTGATATACGAATGATATGCGTGTCAACCGGTAAATCTGGAATCTTAAAAACTTCAATTCTAATCACTCCCGCACTTTTATTACCAATACCCGGTAACTTTTGTAGTTCATTTTTATCACTAGGAAGAACACCATTAAAATCAGTTAGGATTGTGTGCGCTATTCCTTTAATATTTTTAGCTTTGTTTTTATATAACCCTAATGTTTTTATATGTTCTTCAATATCTTCTATAGGTGCATTATCTAAATCTAATAAAGATTTATAGTCGGTAAATAATTTTTGAGTCACTTGATTAACTGCTTTATCAGTGGTTTGTGCGCTTAACATTACAGCGATAACGAGTTCATAATCGCGATTATAAAAAAGCTCACATTTCGCATCAGGAAAAAGTGAGTCGACATAATTAGAAACGATTTCCATTCTGTTCTTATTAATCATCGTCTTTTTTAACCCAAGGTATTTTGGCAATTCTAATAGTTTCTTCTAAGTTTTTATCCCATTCACTGTTGAGTGGGGTGTGTCCTTCACTTTCAAGGTCATCTCTTTGAGACCAAGAAAGAAGTATTTTATCAACGCTTCTTAAGGTTTTCTTGCCTCTACTAATTGCTTCTTTTAAAGCATCAATGATAAGTTTATCGCTATAGCCATAACTAATCCATTCATGGATTTTACTAACTTCCACAGGTGAAAGTGGTCGATTCAATAACTTTTCAAAGTTGATATAAACATTATCAAGTTCTTCAGAAATACGTTTAGAACTTTTTTCTTCCTCTTCTTTGGACAAGAAGATTTGGAATTCACGATATAGTTTTTGCTTTAAAGGCTCTAAAGAGGCGACTGTCTTTTTACCCACTGTTTTATATTCGAAGAAACCTTTAGTGATAAGTTTAGCTAAAATTTTATCGATTTCTTTAACGTCTAGCGACATTTTTAAAGAGAGTAAATCACTAGTAACAAAAGGGTTTCCTTGTCCAATTAAATGATCAATAACAAAAATAGTTGCGAGCTCATTTTCGTTAATCTTTAATTTTTTATAATTCTCAATTAAGAGGTAGCGGAAATCAATTGCTTCTGTAATCATCGTATATCTACTTTACCACTACTTATTATTTGTATCTACAAATATTCCGTCTTTTTTTAATAAAGACTCTAATAAGGAAACATCACTGCATTTATTGATTTCTTGTTTGATTTTATCTTTGTTTAATTTATTGACCAAATCTTTATTCTCTTTGATAGAGTTGTTTAAACTTTTATCAAAACTAAAACCAGTTTCAACCTTGAAGCGATAGATACGTAATATTCTAAGTGGATCCTCTTTAATCCTAATAGAAGGGTCGCCCACCATTTTAATAAGACATTTTTTTAAATCATTAACCCCACCAACTAAATCAATAACTTTAAGAGATTCATCCATATAAAGTGCGTTGATAGTGATATCTCTTCTTAAAACATCTTCCTCTATTTTATTTGTAAAAATTATTTCATTAGGATGACGATAATCACTATATCCGCATTCCTTTCTTAAAGTAGTAATATCAAATTTCACTCCTTCAAAAACAAGTTTGACGCTTCCATATTTTTCAAAAGTGTAATCAGCGCTAGTTAAAAAATACTTCATTTCACTAGGGGTAGCGTTAGTTACTAAATCCATGTCAGTTAATTCTTTTTCAAGCAAATAATCTCTGACTGTCCCACCAACCATATATAAAAGAAAGCCATTATTTCTAAATAATTCCGCTAATGATTTATATGTTTTAATCTTTGGATCAATCATAAAATAATTATGTATTTATTTTTAATAAGAAAAAAGACCTTTTTCAAGGTCTTGTCCTAGTCTTCGTTTAATCGAGCTTTAAATTCTTTGGATAAATGGATTGTTACTGTGTTCTTTGGCTTGATTTGAAGAGCGGTATGTTTCTTTGGATGTGTACCCTTTCTTCCGGCTTTTGTCTTTGGCTCAAAAACACAGAAATTTTTGATGTTAACACTTTGACCATCTAGGAGTGTGTCCATGATAAGTTCAAATGTCGCATCGATTACTTTTTTGGATTCAACTTTTGAAACATGAGTTGCTTCGGCAACAATCTCAATAATCTCATTTTTGTTAAGTTTTTCCATGATGTAAATCTCTCCTCTCTTTGAGATATTATAAAACCTACAATTCTTTTTTGCTATGTCTTTTTAAAGAGAAGCGGATAGGCGTTCCATCAAAATTGAAAGTTTCTCTAAGCCTATTCTCTAAATATCGTTGATATGAGAAATGCATAAAATTAGGATCGTTAACCACTAAAGTAATGGTTGGAGGACATGTTAACACTTGAGTTGCGTAGTATATTTTAAGTCTCCCACCATTAAAATCAGGAGCTTGATTCATCACTTGAGCTTCTTGCATTACATCATTAAGTAAAGAGGTTTTGATTCTTGTATGATATGCATCATGAACCATCACAAGAGCCTCAAATAATGTATCAAGTCTTTTTCTGGTTAAAGCACTTAAAAATACAACAGGAGCATAATCTAAAAATTTATATTCTTTTCTTATTTCCTTAGTAAAAGAAGACATAGTATTAGTGTCTTTATCCACTAAGTCCCATTTATTAACAACAATAATAATTGCCTTGTGCAAATCAGTCGCGTATTGGATGACATGTTTATCCTGTTCCAATATTCCTTTATCACCATCAATAACTAGAAGAACAATTTCACTTCTTTCAATGGCTTTTAACGCTCTAATAGCAGAATATTTATCAATTGATTCATAAATTTTTCCGCGTTTTTTTAACCCGGCAGTATCAATAACAACGTAGTCTCTGCCATCTTTTTTAAACGGCGTATCTATTGAGTCTCTGGTAGTACCAGAGATATCACTAACAATAACTCTTTCTTGATGTAATATAGCATTAGTCAAAGAAGATTTACCAACATTTGGTCTACCAATCAAAGAGAAGGTTATAACATCTTCATTAATCTCTTCCTTCTCATCTTTTATTTGATCAACGATACGATTAAGAATATCGCCAATACCCACACCATGAGCGCCACTAACAGGAATAGGTTCGCCTAACCCTAATGAATAAAATTCACTGGCGTTACTTGCTTGAAGGCCTTCGTCAATTTTATTGACTGCTAAAATTATTGGTTTATTAACCTTCCTAAGAATTTTTGCTACCATCACATCATCGCTAGTAACACCGACTTGACCATCAACCACAAAAATGATGATATCAGCTTCATCGATAGCGATATTTGCTTGTATTCTGATTTGTTCTTGAAATGGTTTATTTTCCATTTCAATACCACCAGTATCAATAAGAGTAAATGATTTTTTTAACCAACTAGCGGTCGCATAAAGTCTATCTCTAGTAATACCTGCTTCATCATCAACAATCGCGCGTCGATCTCCAATAATACGATTAAAAATCGTGGATTTACCAACGTTAGGGCTACCAACAATTGCAACGACAGTTTTAGGCATTTTCTTTTTCTTTCAATTTCTTATTAATGATTTCAATAATCGCGTTCACTACTTCATCAACAGTCATGAAGGAAGTATCAAGTGTAATCGCATCAGGTGCACATTTTAAAGGAGCGAAATCACGATGGGAATCGATATAGTCTCTTTTACGAACATCATTTTCAATTTCTTCTAAAGTACAAGGGATTCCTTTAGCAATGTTTTCGTCATATCGACGAACTGCACGTGTTTCAACAGACGCAATTTGGAAAATTTTCACGTCCGCATCAGGAAGAACATAAGTGCCAATATCTCTTCCATCCATAATAACTGAATGTTTAGAAGCCATCTTTCTTTGCTGATCAACAAGGAAAAGACGAATGTCTTTATAAGAAGCTATATAACTTACATTACCACTCACTCTTGGTTCTCTAATTTCTCTTGTCACATCAATGTCATTACATAGGACAACTCCATTAGGACGTAATTTAATTGTAACTTCTGGAATTAATGCAACGCATTCATCCTCATTTTGACAATCAACACCTTTTTCCATGCAATACCAAGTAAAAGCGCGATACATTGCTCCTGTATCGATATAGGTATAGCCTAGTATCTCCGCTATCTTTTTAGCGACGGTGCTTTTTCCAGCTGCGGCTGGTCCATCAATAGCAATACTAATTTTCATAATCGTTTCTCCTAAAATAATGCAATGCCAAAGGCAACAAGTAAAATTATCATTACAAAAATCATAGAAATAAGAAAGAGATTAATTGTAGTATTTCTTTTTTCTAATTTAAGAAAAAGCTCCATTTGTGTGGAGACTTTTTCCTCTTTTGAGGGGGCAGAAAAACGATTGCTTTTCTTACTCTCTTTAGAGATTGAATCGCGATATTTTTGATATTTTTTAACGCGAGATTCTTTCATAAATTATCGATCTTTCATCATTGGGAAGAGAATTACTTCTCTAATATTTTCTTGGTCGGTTAATAGCATCACCAAACGGTCAATACCCATGCCAATTCCTCCAGCTGGTGGCATGCCATATTCAAGTGCTTCTATGAAATCATTATCCATTTCGTTAGCTTCTTCGTCACCTAATTCCTTAGCTTTAAGTTGGGCAAGGAATCTCTCTTTCTGATCAATTGGATCATTAAGTTCAGTATAAGCATTAGCGAGTTCTCTACCATTAACAAAAAGTTCAAATCTTTCAGTATAACGAGGATCTTTACCTTTTTTAGTTAAAGGGGAGACTTCAATTGGATAAGAATACACGAATGTTGGTTGAATGAGGTCTGCTTCGCAGAATTCTTCAAAAAATTCATTCATAACATGGCCGACTGTGTTCTTGTGTTTTTCAAGTTTAATGCCTTTTTGTTCGGCAAGTTTTTTGGCTTCTTCAAAATCATAAATTTTTCTAAAGTCGATGCCAGTTTTTTCTAAGATGAGGTCGGCCATTGAAACCCATCTAAATGGTTTATGGAAATTGATTTCTTTGCCTTGATAGGTAACAATATCGCTGCCAGTAACATCTTTGGCCGCTTTTCTAATCATTCCTTCGGCAAGTTTTCTCATGGATTGAAGATCGCCATAAGCTTCATAAGCCTCAATGGTTGTGAATTCAGGATTATGGCTAGCGTCCATACCTTCGTTTCTAAATAAACGACCGATTTCATACACTCTTTCCATACCACCAACTAATAATCTTTTAAGATTAAGCTCAGTAGCAATGCGTAAGTAGAAATCTCTATCAAGTGCGTTCATATGTGTAACAAATGGTCTAGCATTAGCGCCGCCAAGGATTGGTGATAATACAGCAGTCTCCACTTCAACATAACCTTGATTATCTAAATAATTTTGGATGCTTCTAATAAGTTTTGGACGAGCAAAAGCAACAGAACGACTTTCATCATTAACAATTAAATCAAGATATCTTCTTCTACTTCTTTCTTCAACATCAACTAAACCATGGAATTTTTCTGGGAGTGGATGTAAGCATTTAGTTAAATGGGTGTACTTTTCTGCTCTTATGGTGAGTTCACCACTACGAGTTTTCATAACCCTTCCATAAACTCCAACGATATCGCCAATATCAGCAAGTTTAAATAATTCATAGGCTTTTTTACCAACGACATCAATACCCATATAAACTTGGATATTTCCAGTTTTATCTTGAATGTTCATAAAGGAAGCCTTGCCCATTCTCCTAAGAGCTTTGATTCTTCCAGCAACTTGAACATATGGTTTATTTCTTTCTAAAGAGGCAGGACTTTTTTTAGCAAAGAGCGTTCTGATTTCTTCACTAGAATGGGTTACTTTGTAAGCCTTACCAAAAGGATCGACGTGAAAAGCTTTGTATTTTTCAAGTTTTTCCCTTCTTACAAGTTCTTGATCATTTAAATTTTGATTATTATCCATAGATAATGCCTCCAAATATTCTTTATTAGTATATAGAAATGTTGACTATTAAAAAAGTCAAAAGTTACTTTATACGTAATTTTCTTGGATGTAGTCTTTTAAGATGTTTTCTAAATCAGAGTAAGTTACTAATTCTGTTGATAAGCGATTCTTCAATTTTTTGCTATTTTTGAACCCATCAAAAAATTTAGTAACAATACCTCTAGAGACACGCATCGCCACTAATTCACCTTTTTCATCAATTAAGTTTTTTACTAGTTCTTTGCAATATGAAATTTGAGTTGATAAATCAGTAGATTCAAACTCTTCATTATTAAAGTAATGATTGATGTTTTTAATTAAAGTTGGGTTACCAACTCCACCTCTAGCTACCATCACACCATCGGCACCAGTAATCTTCAAAGCGTTAAGTGCGTCATCAACAGTGTTTATATTTCCACTAACAAGTAAAGGAATGCCCATTTCTTTTCTTAAATCTTTAACAAGGTCCCAGTGTGGTAAACCACTATACATCTCTTTAGCGGTTCTTGGGTGAATTGTAACCAACGAACATCCAGCGGCGCTAACTTCCTTAATCACTTCTTTAAAAGTTAGGTGGTCTTTATCAAAACCTAATCTAATTTTTACTGTAACCGATAAACCAGTAGCGGCTTTAACGCTTTTAACAATTTCCCCACAAAGCTGAGGATTATTCATTAAAGAAGATCCGGCCCCAGTAGAAGTAACCTTTTTTACAGGGCACGCCATATTGATGTCAAAAAAAGCGATATTAGGATTGATTTCTAAAGCAATTTTAGCCGCCATAGCGAGAGTCTCTGGATTACTTCCAAATAACTGAGCGCATGTAGGAAGTCCACTATTTTCAAATTTTAGATATGACTTTGTTTCTTCGTTTCCATATATCAAACCCATATCAGAAATCATCTCAGTAACAACATAGCCAACACCAAAACGAGACATGAATTTTCGATATCCAAAAGAGGTTATTCCTGCCATTGGGGCAAGAATAACTTTTTTATCAATTTGAATATCGCCAATCTTAAACATAAGAAAAGGAGAATTATTCTCCTTTATCTCCTTCTACCTTTTTAGGTTTTCTAGGGCTAGTACTCTTTTTTGGGGCACTAGGTTTTTCGGCCTTACTTTCAGCTTCCTTTTTCTCATCTTTCTTGAGATGACGATGTTCAAGAAGATAATCAATTTCTTCAGCTGTAATTTGTTCATGTTCAATTAATGTTTTCGCGATTAATTCAACATCGGCCTTATATTTTTTGATTAAGGCGATAGCTTGTTTATGAGCGTCATTAATAATTTTAGTAACTTCACTATCAATCTTTTCAGCAGTTGCTAAAGAGAAGTTTTGTTGAGTAGAAGTATAATCTCTTCCTAAGAAGACACTTCCGGTGTCTCTTTCATATTGAATAGGACCTAAGGATGACATACCAAGTTCGGTAACCATCATTCTTGCAATGCGGGTTGCCATTTCAATATCATTTTGAGCTCCGCTAGAAACATCATCAAAGAATACTTCTTCAGCACTTCTACCACCAAGATAACCAACAATACGGGCTTCTAATTCTTTTTTAGTTAGTAAGAAACGATCTTCTTCTGGAGTCATACGGACATGTCCACCAGTATTTCCACGAGGAATAATGGTAATTTTTTGAACTTTATCAGAATGTTCAAGTTTTAAGCCAATGATTGCGTGACCAGCTTCATGGTGAGCAACAACATCTCTTTCGTGTTTATTTAAAGAATGCGAAGTCTTTGCTGGACCAGCAATTCTTCTATCAATGGCTTCATCAATTTCTGACAAGGAAATAGAATCTTTCTTTCTTCTCACAGCAAGAATAGCGGCTTCATTCATGATATTTTCAATATCAGCACCAGAGAAGCCAACCGTTCTCTTGGCCAATTGAGCGAAGTCGACATCACTAGCAAGTTTTTTATTTCTAGAATGAACTTTAAAGATTGCTTCACGGCCTTCTCTATCCGGAAGAGAAACAGTAATTTTTCTATCGAAACGACCTGCTCTTAATAAGGCTGGATCTAAGACGTCATCACGGTTAGTAGCAGCCATAACGATAATGCCAGAATTATCAGAGAAGCCATCCATTTCCACTAATAATTGGTTAAGCGTTTGTTCTCTTTCATCGTTGCCACCACCTAAACCAGCGCCTCTTTGTCTACCAACAGCATCGATTTCATCGATAAAGACTAAACATGGGGCATTTTGTTTAGCAGTTTTAAACATATCTCTAACACGACCTGCACCAACACCGACGAACATTTCGACGAAATCAGAACCAGAAATTGAGAAGAATGGAACCCCAGCTTCTCCAGCTACTGCTTTAGCAAGTAATGTTTTACCAGTACCTGGGCTACCAACTAATAAGATACCTTTTGGTAACTTAGCACCAAACTTTGTATATTTTTGTGGATCTTTTAAGTATTCAACAATTTCTTCCATTTCCGCTTTTTCAGCATCGCATCCTGCAACGTCTTTAAAGCGAACTTTGGAATCTTGTACTCTTCTTGCGCGAGATTTGTTAAAGTCCATAGCTTGACGATTAGCGCCATTAACGGAATTACTTAATCTAGAGAATAAGAAGATGACAATAATCGCAGAGCCTACAAGCATGATAACAGTTGGACCCCATTGATCCCACCAGTTAGATTGATAAATATCTTGAATATTAACAGTGCCAACGCGAGCAGCTAAGATAGTGCTAACACTACTATTAATAGTAAGAACTCTTTTGTCTGCTGGATCATCAGCTTTAACGTCATATGTAACGAGAGTGCCATCAGAAGTAACAAGCGAGAAATTAACGGCTTTACCGTTTTCAACATAAACCGTATAGACTAAGTTTTTATTTTCATAGATACTTTCAGGAACATCAAAAGTATAAGTGGTAAGTTTTCCATTTAAATTTGTATATTCACCAGTTACAGTGATTTGTTGACTGCCTTCATGTCTAGTATAAGTAGCGTTATTTACTCGTCCATTAACTAGAGCAGTGACAAAGGTTTGTCTATCTAAGTGATCACTACGATCAATATTTGCAATTAATCTATAAACAAAGAAAGAAATCAAACCAACAGTAAGAGCGATAATAAAGATGAATCCAAACGAGACTCTTCTACGAGGTAAGTTGTTATTTTGTTGTTGATCCATGACGGTACCTCCTAACGATTAATATAGGGACATATCAAAAAGATATAATGATTATATTAGTTTTTCATGATTATTAAAAGCAAAACACATTAAAATGTGCTTTGTTATACTTTTACATAAAAATTAGTATTGCTATCAGGTTTGAAGTCTTTTTTATATCGAGGAATATAAATTGGATTACCTTCTTTATCTAAAATAATAGGCCACACTCTTCTAATTGAGATAGGCATCTTCCAATCAATAAAAAGTCGATTGGCGCTAACCTTATAACCTTTTATATAAATATAATCACCAGATTTAATATTACGAATGGTTAATGGGTAATCAAAATCATGAACGTTGCGATTTGTAGCGTCCAAGCTAAAATCTAAAAAGAAATAGTCAGTATCTAGTAATCCTGGTTTAGAAAGAATAAATGAATAATTGATTTTTGTAAGTTTATAATCAATGAATTTGAATAAATTATATTCTTTAATAAAGTAGATATTGCCCTTAATATGACTAAAGATATTTGGTTTTTCACTTTTTAATAAATGAATAATCTGACCTACATTATCACTTGATAAATATAAAGATGGATTAATCTTTTTAATTTGCATATTAAGAGCGTATTTTTGTGTAATGTTGTCTAAAGAAAGTACGTAATCAACAGATGACAATCTACTTTCATCAATGGAGGAAATTATTGCATTTAATTTTGTGTTGTCTTCATTAATTTTTTTGATGTAAGATTCTCTTTCTTTTACACTTAGTATAGAAACAATTTCGTGTCTAATTTTGTTTCTAGAAAAAGATTTATCATAATTAGATTGATCAACGGCAAAAGGGACATTATTATCGAGACAAATTTGTCGCAATTCTTTCTTAGAAAATGCTAAAAGTGGACGAGCTACAAGCATTCCATTAATTGTAGAAAATTCATTAATCCCATAAAAAATTGGACAGTTTTGTCGCTTTTTTTGCAAAATATAAGTCTCAATGTGATCGTCTTGCTGGTGAGCCACAAGTAAGGCATCATACCCATTTTGATCACACAATTCCTTAAAAAAATTATACCTAATAATACGACACTTATTTTCAATGTTTCCAACTATTTTTTCTCCCACATCTTTAACAAATAATCGTAGGTCGTTTTTATCACAATATTCCTTTAATCCAGCAACTTCTAAATCGGATTCTTTTCTAAGATGATAATTAACAATTGCAACATCAAAATTATAGCCTTCTTTTAATAGCAAAAATAAAAGGGCCATCGAATCTGGACCATAAGAACAGGCGAGTAAATATTTTTTATTTTTTTCAAGAGTTAATTTGTTCATATGCCGCTCTATCTTTTTTACCTACTTTTTCAATTTTAGCAATTACATCAAACTTCTTTTCACCAAATGTGATGTTAATGATGTCGCCATCTTTTACTTCACTACTAGGTTTTGCGCATTTTCCGTTAATTAAAACTAAATTGCGTTCACAATATTCTTTAGCAACCGTTCTTCTTTTAATAATTCTAGATTCTTTTAAAAATAAATCGATTCTCATGCTTGCTCCACAACCTTATTAGTCATAATAACATTAACTAAAGCTTTTAAAATGTTTTCAAAATCATTAAGCCAATTACTTTTTTTATTCATCACTAGTTTAAAACGACGATTAACATAGCTTAATTTAATTATAGATAAATATGGGATTAATGCTTCAAAAAGTATATTTCCAATTCCTTTAATTCGAATAAAGTTGTCGCCTAAATTGATTTCAATATTGAATTTACTTTCTTTCACTTCTCTGATATCACAAACCTTCACCATTAAATCGATATTCCTTTTAATGAAGAGTTGTTCTACTTCAAGAGGAAGTTTTCCATATATATCTCTTGTTTTATTTTTAAGTTCCATCAATGATTCATATTCACTACAGCTCATTATTTCATGATATAGTTCAATCTTATCACTATCAGAAGCATATTCTTTAGGAATATAAGCATCAAAGTTGACATCAAGATTTAGATTATATTCAGGAATAACTTCTTTTTTATTATCTTCAATCTTTTCTTTAACCGCTTCGTTGAGAAGTTTGATATACATATCAAGACCAATAGAATCGATAAAGCCAGCTTGCTCTGGGCCTAAAATATCTCCAGCACCTCTAATCATCAAATCCCTTTGAGCAATTCGATATCCACTTCCTAAAGCGGTGAATTCTTGTAAAGTTCTAAGTCTTTTTTGTGCGTCTTCTTTAAGTGCTTTATTTCCGTTATACATTAAATAGGCATATGCGATACGATTTCCTCGACCCACTCTTCCTTTGATTTGATAAAGTTGAGACAAACCGTAATGATCACTATCATCGACAATAATCATGTTGGCGTTAGGAACATCTATGCCATTTTCAATAATAGACGTACACACTAAAACTTGAACATCGCCGTTATAGAATCTTAGCATTACATCCTCAATGTCGTTTTTATTCATTTTTCCATGAGCCACTGCAATGTTCACTTCTGGTAATTGTTTCTTTAATCGATTGGCAATCTCATAAATTGTTTCAATATTATTATGAAGATAAAATACCTGACCTTCTCTTCCTAGTTCTCTTTGAATTAATTCTTTAACAATATCGCTTCTAAATGGAGTGACATAAGTCTGAATTGGCATTCTTTCCGTAGGCGGGGTATTAATTTGACTTAATGAGCGAACACCTAATAAAGAAATTTGTAAGGTTCTAGGAATTGGGGTTGCACTTAAAGTTAATACATCTATATTACTTTTTAATTCTTTAATCTTTTCTTTTTGTTCAACACCAAAACGTTGTTCTTCATCAACCACTAATAAACCCAAATCTTTGAATACGATATCTTTAGATAAAAGTCTATGGGTACCAATTATAAGATGTGCTTTGCCAGATTCTACATCTTTAATGTATTCTTTTTGTTTCTTTTCACTAATAAGACGAGAAAAAATCGCAATTTTAATATCAAACCCTTTGAATCTTTCGCTCGCGACTTCAAAATGCTGTCTAGCAAGTAAAGTTGTTGGACATAGTAAGGCAACTTGTTTACCGCTATTAATAGCCTTGAAGATTGCTCTAAAAGCGACCTCTGTTTTACCAAATCCAACATCGCCGCATAATAAACGATCCATTGGAGAATCTTTTTCCATATCTTCCTTTATCTCATTTAAAGATTTTTGTTGGTCTTTAGTTAGTTCAAATTCGCAGCTATCTTCAAACGCTTTTTGGAATTCATCATCTTTATTAAAGGCAAAACCTTTGATTTTGCTTCTCTCCACATAAAGATTAAATAGGCGTTCCGCTAAATCATGGATTCTCTTTTTGATCTTTTCTTTTTGGTTTTCCCAATCTTTAGTGTGTAATCTACTAAGTCGAGGTCTAGCTCCTTCTTTACCAAGATATTTTCTAATTAAAGATAATTGATTAAGAGGAACGTATAAAATTTCTCCCCCATAATAAGCAATTTTTAAATAATCTTGATGTTTGCCTTCGACTTCTAAAGTTAATAATTCAAGAAATTCACCAATACCTTGATATTCATGAACAACATAATCCCCAGGAGTTAAATCTTCTCCACTTTTTAATATTGTTGCTTCTTTAAAACGATTATCAAATCTAGTTATTTTAATTTTGTGATTAAAAAGTTCTTTTGAAGTTAAATAAACAACTTGTTCATCTTCTAAAACAAAGCCAAGAGGAAGAGAAGATAACGAGATACCTACATGTTTATGAACTGGAAGAGATAAATAATCCACCATTTCAAACGGAATATTATTTGCGTTAAGTAGGTCAATAATTGATTCAAGTTCTGCCTTATTTGCTAAGGAGATATTTACCTTGTATTCAAGATTTGTGTATAACCTAATTATATTGATTGCGTCATTTTCTTTACTGGTCTCATATGGAACATTTTTACAGTTAAAGACAATATCTTTATCACTTCGAGCTAATGTTGATGTTCTTAATAAATGAGAGCGGTCAAAAGGAAGATGATTCATATCCATAAATAACGATAAGTTAGAAATTGCTCTTCCATTTTCGAATAATTCGTACAAGAAAGAAGAAGATTCTTCTATTAAAAGATTATTTGCTTCTTCTAAAGCATGCTCGTCCACTAAAACAACATCATAATCAGAACAATAATCCAATAAAGAAGATGTCTTATTAGCTAACAAGGAAAAATATCGATATAGATTAGGAGTATAGTTATATTCCAAAATATCACTAAGATCGCTATCAACAACATTTCTTAACGAATCAAAATCAGCTAAAGGCAGTCTTTTTTGATCTTTTTCTAATTGCTTATGTAATTTTTCACTCGCCGCATTTACTTCATCTTCAGAGAATAAAAAATCATTAGCAGGTAAGATTCTAACTTTTTCAATCTTGCTTTTGCTTGATTGAGTAGCAATATCGAAAAATCTAATCGATTCAATCTCATCACCAAATAGTTCAATACGAATCGGATCATCATAATTGACTGAATAAATATCAAGAATGTCACCTCTAGAAGCGAACTCCAAAGACTGATCAATCTTATTCACTAGTGAATAGCCAGCTTTGATTAATTTATGTTTCAGTTCATTTAAGTTAACTTCTTCACCAACTTTTAAATTAATAATGGAATTAATAAAAACATCAGTAGTTGGTAAATAACGAGTTAAAGCCGCAACATTGGTAATCACAATCTCCACATTACTATTAATGATTTCATCTAACACGAAAATTCGATTAGCCGCCATTTCTTTACTTAGCGAAAGGTTCTCAGCTCTAATTAACTCGTCATTCATAAACAATGACACCTTAGTGTCCACTAATAAACTTTTAAGCAAAGAATATAGCTTTTGTGCTTTATATAAGTTAGGAGCAACAAGTAAATATTTATGCTTTTCTTCCTTATAAGAAGAGGCAATTAAAAGAGAGATTCCAACTAAATCATTAACGACAAAATGCCCACTTCTTGATAAGAAGGGGGGTATCGCCTTATTCTTTTTGATTAAGTCAAATAAGTTCGTTAATTTTCCTCCTAGTTGTATTTTGTCATTGCTTTATCGAAATTAGATTTAAGAATATCTTTTAAAGCGTCAGCGCCTTTAGTGATTGCTTCATCAATAAGCACTCTTTCTTCTTTAGAAGGTTTAGAGAGCACATAATCAATCGTGTCATAGGTAGGCTCACCAATACCGATACGGATACGCTTAATGTCAGAATTATTAAGTTCATCAATGATATTTTGCATTCCTTTATGGCCACCGCTAGAACCACCAGGTCTAAGTCTAATTGACCCAACTGGAAGAGCCATATCATCATAAACAACAATAATATCACTAATATCAATTTTGAAATAATTAACAATTTCTCTGACTGATGTTCCACTTAAATTCATAAATGTTTGAGGTTTTAAGATGTATACATCTTCGTCAAAAACAACTCCCCTACCAACTAATCCTTTAAAAGATTCTTTATCAACATCGATTTGTGCAAGTTCACTAAAAAGATCAACCACTTCAAACCCCATGTTGTGGCGGGTATGTTCGTATTTTTTACCTGGATTTCCTAATCCAACAATTAGTTTCATATCGTATATATGATATATTTTCTTTTTTTGTAAATCAAAAGAAGAAATAAGTATATACTAAAGAAGGTGATTATATGAAAGATTGGTTAAAAAGTTTCCTTGCTGGAATTGGTATCGGAGTTGGTAGCGCTGTCCCTGGAGTTAGCGGTGGCACTATCGCTGTAATTTTAAAAGAATATGAAAAAATAGTATGGTCGATTAGTAATATATTTAAACAATTTAAAAAAACCGTTATTTATCTTCTTCCAATCTTAATTGGAGTTGTTTTAGCTTTAATCCCCACTATCTATTTGATGCACAAGGCTCTTAATGGCTTTGTTTTTGGAATTGTTTGTGTCTTTGCTGGATTTATCATTGGTTCATTCCCATCAATTAAAGATGAAGTAAAAGGACAAAAAATTAATAAATTCCACGTTATCACTTTAATTATTTCTTTATTAATTGCCGTGTCACTTGGTATTACCAGCGCGTTAGTTAGCCCAGATGTTACAGGAATGCTTACCACCCCTAAATGGTGGGTATATCTACTTCTTATTCTAATTGGAATAATTGCCTCTGTTGCTTTAGTAGTTCCAGGGATAAGCGGAAGCATGATTCTTCTTTTAATTGGTTTTTATCGCCCGTTAATTGACACCACTATTAATAAAGTAAAAAGTGGTATAAATGGTAATTGGAGTGGTATTGGAGAACAGATTGCAATCCTAGGATGTTTCGCCATTGGAATCATCATTGGCTTCTATTTCATCAGCAAAATAATGAACTTCCTACTTACAAAACATCGTCTAATAACATTTTATGCAATTATCGGATTTATTATTGGAAGCACTATCGCCTTATTCTTCAATCATGAAATTTTTGAATATTACAAAATGTGGGCTAACGGTCAATATATCTCTATCCCCTACTATTATGAGATTCCTTTAGGCATCCTTTTATTAGTTATTTGCTGCGCACTTGCCTATATACTTGTTATCTATCAAAGGAAAAACAAAAAAGATGAATAGAAATATTATCTATCTTGTTTATTATGTCCCAAGTAAATATCTCGAAGATCGAGTAATTTACGCTAGTGTTAATAACAAAATTGATTATATCGTTAATGTTATAAATGACACTAATCGACACGTCACTATTATTTCTCCTTCTTTTTCAAGTAAAGGAAAATCAAAAGAAATCAATTATATCGATAATAGAGGTAACGACATTCATCTACCTAAATCATATGTCTTCAAAGATAAAACTTTAAATAGAGTATATGACCGTTTATATCGCAAAAGATTTTTAAAATTCGCTCTTGAATATATAAAAGATGGAGACATTGTTTTTGTTTATCATTCTCAATGGTTAATGAAAATTGTTAACGAAATTAAAAAAAGAAGAAAGATAAAAGTTGTCTACGAAGTGGAAGAAATATATGCAGACGTTTCAAACATTAAAGAAATGAAAGACGATGAGATTAGTTTCTTAAAAGGGCATGATGCCTATATTTTTCCTAACCCAAAATTAGCAGAAGAAATCGGTGTTATTGATAAACCAGCGCTCATAGTCCATGGTTCATATAATCTTAATAATAAGGAAAGAAACGAAGAAAAAGATAAGATTAGAATCTTATATTCTGGAATTTTATATCCTTCTAAAGGTGTAATTAAAGCTATTGAAAGCGCTTCCTATTTGTCTAATAAATATGAATTACTAATAACAGGATATGGAAATCAAAAAGACATCGAAATTGTTAAAGAGAAAATTAGTGAAGCGAACAAAGTTAATAAATGCCAAATCAAATATCTAGGCATGAAATATGGTGAAGAATTCTTAAATGTGCTCGCTAATAGTGATATTGGTTTATGCACTCAAGATATCGATGCATCCTATAATCAAACATCGTTCCCTAGTAAAATACTTTCCTATTTAGGGAGTAATTTACGAGTGGTGTCTGTTGATATAGAGGCTATTAGAAATTCCAAAGTTGGGGAATTATTATACTTTTATAAATCAAATGATCCAAAAGATATCGCTGAGACAATTAAATCAATCAACATGAAAAACAAATATAATTCCAAAGAATTCATAAAAAAACTATCGAATGAATTCAAGACTGAAATCGATAGTTTGTTAAATTCGTTAAAGGAGCGATAAGCTCTTTTTTATAGTCTATATAAATCAATAATCGCGTAATTATCTTTAATTTCTTCAATATAGAATGACCAGCCAAGATCTTTTCCACTATCAAGGACATAACCTTCACTATCATTAAAGAGAGTTTTTCTTGCAAATTGAGAACCATATACATTCATTGAGAAGAAGTCACCTTTATTGAATAAATCATCATTAGAGAAAGTCGGATTATAACGATAAGAAGTGTATCCTACATTTCTAATAAGATGGAGAAGATCAAATTCTGTATAACGCATATCACTATCATAGATAGGAGAAATATGTTCGTTTTGTTTTGGAGTCAAATAATGATTATAAGTAGTGTTAGAGAAAGCGTGACTTGGATTTAGTTCGTTGGCGTTAGTAAATAAGTTTGTGGTGTATTTACCGCCTACAGGATGTGTTAATCTAGCATCAACGTGCCACACTCTAATTCCCATTTTGTCTGCACCTTGAGGATAAGTAGACTCATTAGCAGGGGCATAACGATGAATTGTATCAAAGTTATTTAGCCCACTAGGCGCATATAATTCAAGGATGACATATTCATCAAACGGAGAATCATAAGTGTTCCATTCTGGAGTAAGGATAATCATTTCTTTACTTTCTTGGAAAGTACGTAATTTTATACGAGAGCTGCTAGTTGGTAACATTGGTTTGCCCCATCCTAAAGCTAAAACAGAATATGGGTCATGACCACCAACATTGCTATCTTGCATTGTGAAACCACCAACAGGATTGGAATTGTTATCAGTTTTGTTATAGTCGTAATAATCTTCTAAACCTAATAAATGACCTGTTTCATGTAAATAGGTATGAGTGTCAAGTTTACAATATGTAGTGTTACCTTTATATATTCTTTTTCCAGTTCTTTCTAAGGAAGTTGAATAACCATACATAAAGTCATAACTTGCCCATAAGAAATTTTTAAGTTTTGGGTTAGTTTTATCAGCAGAGAGATTATACCAAGCACAGTAAGCCCATAAATTAGTATAAGCGCGATATTGGTCGTTCACTCCTGATGCATAATAATCAGGGGCTCCATAAATTGTGACAACTCCATCAATAAAGCCATCTCCATCATAATCATAATTGGTGCGTTTATCTTCTGGGTTATTTATAAAATATTCGTTTACTGCTTCATTTACTAAGCTAAAAGAAGGGTTGAGGTCGGTTTGATAACCAATATCAGCAATTGATTTATTAGACTCATACCAATTAGCGACAGTGCCACTTAAATTGAATAATCCACCACTTTCATAATTATAAAAAGAGGAAACACTTTCGCACCCTAAATCAAATGAATTGCTAAAGAAGACACGATTGATATCTTCTCTCACATTTTCACGTCGATCATAAGGAATGTAAGTACTACTATCAGTTAACCAAATAGGAATGATTAAAAATTTAACATCTCCGATAGTAGGACTATTTCTAGTACTTAGTGTTTTATAGGTTTGGGCAATTGAGAATTTTCCGCTCGCATCGCTAACAGTGAATGGGTAAGAATTAGAAACATAAGTGCTACTTCCACTTTTAGCTTTAACCGTTAATGTTTGTTCACCAGCTTCTTCAAAATAGAAATAATATTTACCCTCTTCCCTAGTGACAACTGTGGATTCAGGTTTAGTGAATTCAACTTCTAAATCAACATTATAATTTGCTGGGTTAACATTAATTTCAAAATTCTCGATGTCCATAGTTCTGGTGTTAAAAGAACTAACAGTGACATCGATGTTATTAACGTAAATCATATTTTCATCAACATTGAGGAAAATAGTGTTTGAATAAATCGCTCCCATCTTTACTCTAAAAGCGTATCTACCTGAATATGTAAAGTTAGTAGCAATATTTTCTTCTAGACCATATTCGTTATATAAATACGAAGAGACATCATTAAAAGTAAGTGGAACAATTGTCCCATTTTTATATTTAGCAAACATCTCTAGTTCATTCTTTTCTAAGAAAGAAGAATCTTTATAATAGGCATTTCGATAGTCTTTAATATAAATTGTTTCAAGCGTATTAAAAAAATTATCAATCTTCCCACAACTAGGAAGAGTTAACCCAAGTAATGATAATAAAATGAGGACCTTTGATTTTTTCACATGTATTATTTTAGTTAATTGTCTCTATATAAGCAAGAAAAGACCTAAATAGGTCCTTTCAAGTTGATATATTTAATGATTAATTATTTAACAAGAGCACGCCAGGTTGTGAAGTTAGTTTCACTTGAGTCATAACTTGCGTAGCAGCCACTAACAATGACCACAACACATAAGCCATTACTATTACCAGCCTCAGCGCCTTTTTTGCTATAGCCAATTACATTGTTAAGTGTAGTCAAGCACGCTTCTATTTCTGTTTTATAACTAGAGAAATTGTTATTACTCTTCATTTTGTTAAGCATATCTACGACATCATAAGTGCCATAAGAAGCAACTCTACTTTCTACCGCGTAACCTTTAACATTGCTTTTTACAAGGCTCTTAATTGAGCTACCCTTGCCAGTTAATTTAGCGGCTAAGGCCTCAAATTTGTCTTTATAGTCACTCATATAAGCAAGATTTAAATAAGATAAGGTTTGATCGTTGTCATAACTACCATAAGTGTCATCATATGATTTAATAAATCCATCACAAATAGCTTTTAAGATAACTGTTGTGTCTTTACCAGCGTATAAGTCATCGACCCATGTATCATAATCCCAACCTTCTCCTGCTTCACTTTCTTCGGAAGCAACCATGTAGTTGAAGAATTGACTATTCTTTTCAGCGATATCTTGAACCGCCATTAAGCAAGCATCATAACCAACCCATTCAAGTTTATCAATACCACGAGCACTTAAAACGCTACTTAATACACTTGTGGTTTCACTAACTAAGAGAGTATCATCACCATAGTTTTCATCACAGCAAACTCCATCAAGTGCGCCACCATGGTTCCAGAAGATAACCGCAGTTTTTTCGGCTGGATAGTTATCTAAACCCCATTCTAAGAATGACTTGAAAGTTGAGCTTGAACCCATACTCGCGTTAGTTAAAGATGCAACAGATTTAAGTGAATTGGAACCATTGCTATTTTTAATAACTTCATATCTTCCTAATTTGGAGTTAGAAATGTTATAAGTAGAAGCCCATTGGCTAGCACCACCAGTTTCGATGATGATATTAACATCATCTGGTTTATTTTTAACAGAAAGAATTTCTTTGATATCTTCTGTTGCAAGACCAACTAATTCACCTTGATAGTATTCACTTTCAAGAGTGGATCCGCACATATAAATCATTACTGTGTATTTATCAGCAGTTACTTCGCTGACAGTAACAGCACAACTTGCAGTTTTATTTCCATCGTTAGTGGTAACAGTGATATTCGCAGTTCCAACAGCTACACCTGTGACAACACCACTAGTTGAAACTTTGGCAACGTTAGTATTACTACTATTCCAAGAAACACTCTTGTCTGTGGCGTTAGATGGTAAAACTGTAGCGGTTAAAGAAGCGGTTCTATTGACACCAACTTCTAAAGAGTTCTTACTTAAGGAAACACTACTAACAGCGACATATGGTTCAGTAACAGTAACTGAACATGTTGCGGTTTTAGCTCCATCACTTGTTTTAACAGTAATTGTTGCGGTTCCTTTTGCCTTAGCAGTGACTAATCCACTAGTAGAGACTGTAGCAACACTAGTTTTATTACTAGTCCAGGTAACTTTTTTATTTGTAGCGTTTTCTGGTAAAACGGTAGGAACTAAAGTTGAGGTTTGACCAGCTTCTAATGCTAAAGAAGAACTATTAAGAGAAACGCTTGTAACGTTAACTGTTGGTTCGGTTATAGTAACTCTACATGTCGCAGTTTTTGCTCCATCACTAGTTTTAACAGTAATTGTTGCACTACCTGCTGCTTGTGCTTTGATAAGACCATCATTAACAGAAACAATATTAGAATCACTACTAAACCAGCTGACTGCTTTATTTGTTGCGTTGCTTGGTAAAACAGTGGCAACTAAGGTTGAAGTTGAACCAACTTCTAAAGATAAAGAGGTTTTATTTAATGAAACGCTTGTAACGGAAACGACTGGTTGATTAATAGAAACAACACAACTATCTTTAAATCCACCATCAACTGAGGTGACAGTAATTGTGGCAGTTCCGTTTGCTTTGGCGGTAACTACACCATTATCAACACTAGCAGCATCAGAGTCACTACTTGACCATAAAACATCTTTACAGTCAGCATCACTAGGACTAACAGTGGCCACTAAAGTAACAGATTGGTTAAGGTTCAAAGATACTGTAGATCTATTTAAAGAGACGCCAGTGACTTTAACTTCACCAGGTCCTTGTTCATTGACTTTAACTTCACAAGTAGCTTTGATATTTTGATTGAAATCACTAACACAAGTAACAGTGACATTACCAGGTTTTAATGCAGTGAGTAATCCTCTTTCACTAATTGAAACATATTCTTCATCGCTGCTTGACCAGTGAACAGTTTTGTTTGTAGCGTCACTAGGAGCAACTGTTGCAGTTAATTGATATGTTTCACCCACATCTAAAGAAACTTCGCTCGCGTTAAGTGTGACGCCAGTGACATCAACAACTTTGTCGCCACCTTCTCCTTGTGGTTTAGAAGAAGACGAAGATGAGCAACTCGCTAAGGCGAGAGTAGTTAATAAAACAAATAATGAGGTAAACTTTTTCATAGGCTAATTTTCCTTTCCTCTTAAGAGGGGAGAGTATATTGTCACATATATTGTAAAATATTTCTAATGTTTTTTAAAAAAATAAAAGGAACATTATGTTCCATTTAAGTTTCATAGCAATTAAAAAGCTGCGCTACCTTTAAAGGCTCTATCAATTCTAAGGTGGGATGAAAAAAATCTCTTTCCACTCCAAAATTTATAGATATTGAGTTTTTTAAGAAAAGACCTCTT
>CADBUF010000020.1 GCA_902797795.1 uncultured Erysipelotrichaceae bacterium | reverse complement strand
GTGATCCCTAAGGGATTCGAACCTTTGACCCACTGATTAAGAGTCAGTTGCTCTACCAGCTGAGCTAAGGGACCAACTAGCGAGAATTAATATATATGATTTACAAATCTAAATCAAGAACAAACCTCGCTAATAAATAGAATATCTATTTCTCTTTAGATTTTCTAACAATAATTTTAATTAAAACCTCTATTTCATGAGCAAATAAAGGAACGAAGGCAACCGCTCCAGTAATGAGCCATTCTTTCCAAGATAAGCTTGAGGTTGAGAAAACTTGTTGCACACCAGGAGTTAAAATCACAAAGAACTGCATTCCAATGCCAAAGACAAAAGCCAAAGCCATCATCCAGTTTTTGTTTTTAAATACTCTAAAGGCACTATGTTCAACACTACTCATACAAACCATATGAATAAGTTCCGCAAAGCCTAAGGCTGCAAATGACATGGTTTGTGCTTGAATAAGAACGTTACGATTAATATCAGAAATGTGCGCTATAGAATAATAATCAGTGTAACCATTAAGCCAGAAAGCACTTAAATATGCGATAATAACAGCAATCGTAATAAACGCCCCGTGCATCAAAGTGTCTCTAAGACCACCATGAGCAAAGATTGTATCATTTGGATTACGAGGTTTTTCTTTCATAATACCATCGTCTTTAGGATCCATGCCTAAGGCAATAGCAGGCAAACTATCAGTGATTAAGTTAATCCATAATAAATGAATAGCAATAAATGGAGTCTCAAATCCTATGAGAATAATAAGCAACATAACAAGAACTTCAGCTATATTGCTGGATAAAAGGAAGATAATTGTCTTTTTAATGTTAGTGAAGATGCTTCTTCCTTCTTCAACAGCCTTTTCAATGGATGCAAAATTATCATCCGCTAAAACCATATCGGCAGCGCCTTTAGCAACATCGGTACCAGTAATACCCATTGCGATGCCAATATCAGCAGCTTTTAAACTTGGAGCGTCATTAACACCATCGCCAGTCATCGCGCAAATATTGCCATTTGCCTTAAAAGCTTTAACAATTTGCGTCTTATTTTCAGGAGAAACTCTGGCAAAAACCCTGGTTTTCTTCACTAATTCCCTTAATTCTTCTTCACTAAGATTGTCTATTTCTTTACCCATTACACATTGATCAATAGATTCTGCAATACCTAATTCATGAGCAATAGCAAACGCGGTGTCTTTATGATCTCCAGTAATCATAATTGTGGTAATACCTGCTTCTTTAAACTTACAAACAGCAGGTTTCGCTTCGCTTCTAGCAGGGTCAATCATCGCTACTAAACCAACAAAGACAAGATCTTTTTCTTCAATCTTATCGCTCTTAGAATAAGCTAGAGCAAGAACACGTAGAGCCTTAGAAGAGAATTCAGTATTTACATTGTAAATATCATCAATATCTTGTTTAGTAATCTTTCTTTCTTTTCCGTTCTCTAAGATAAAGGAAGTATTAGCTAAGATTGAATCTAACGCTCCTTTAGTAAATATAATTGTTCCACCATTTTCTTGATGTTTTGTGGACATCATTTTTCTAACTGAATCAAATGGTAACTCATCAATACGCGGAGAAGCTTTTTCTAAATCGCTTTTATGCATATCAAAATCATTAGCAAAGACCACTAAGGCAATCTCAGTTGGATCACCAAACAAGCCTTCATCAACAGTGGCGTTTGAGCATAAAGACATGCCTTTTGCCAATAATTTCAACTCTGAACAGCTGTGATTTGCATTAAATTCTTCTCTTTTAAAGAACTGACCATTAACATAAGCTTCTAAGACAGTCATCTTATTTTGTGTCAATGTACCAGTTTTATCAGAACAAACAACGCTAACAGCGCCCAAAGTCTCAACAGAAGGAAGTTTTTTAACGATCGTATTGACCTTAACCATTCTTTGAACACCAATAGAAAGAACGATGGTGACAACTGCAGCAAGACCTTCAGGAATAGCAGCAACAGCTAAAGCAATAGAATCTAATACTGCTTCAATCCAATGGTCAACACTACCAGCGTTACCTCTTACACACATCCAAATAATTAGAACTACTAAAACAGCAACGACAATAGCCAAAGTTAAAATACCTAAGAACTTAGATAATTTAGATAATACTTTTTGAAGTGGGGTTTCTTCTTCCTCTTCATTATCTAAAGCAGTGGCAATCTTTCCAATTTCCGTTTTCATTCCCGTAGCAACAACCACGCCTTTTCCTCTTCCATAACTTACTGGAGTAGACATATAGGCCATATTGACACGATCGCCAATAGCGACACTATCACTAAAAGTGATAGAGCAATCTTTTTCAACAGGAACAGATTCTCCTGTAAGAGAAGATTCATCACATTTTAAATTAACTGATTCAATTAATCGTAAATCAGCACCAATCGTGTCACCTTCTTCTAGAACAACAATATCACCAACTACTAATTCAGAAGATTTAATTTTAAATCTTTTTCCATCTCTAATAACTGTAGATTCAGGAGAAGATAATTGTTTTAATGCTTCTAAAGAAGTCTGGGCTTTGATTTCTTGAACAGTGCCAATAATCGAGTTCAGAATGATGACTGCTAAAATGATAATAATGTCTGGCCAGTCACCAATACCAAGGAAGTCAAAGTGACCTGCTTTAACAGTCTCATAAATAGAAATACCTAAAGTAATCGCGACCGCACCAAAAAGAACATAAATCATTGGATTAGCCATTTGTTCAAAGAAAATCCTAATCCAGCTCTTCTTTTTCTTTTCCTCTAATTTATTAGGACCAAATTTCGCGAGTCGTTCTTTAGCTTCTTCGCTAGTAAGACCTTTTGAAGGATTGCTTTCAAGCGTTTTTAAAACTTCTGAGTCACTAATGGTCTCAAAGGAAACATTTCTTTCTTCATTCATAATATATAACTCCTTATGGAAAATAGATTCAAAGGTCTTGCTCCTAACGGTCTATGATCCGGATACATCGTATCGTGTTGACGAATTCATAGATTGGCTACTCCCCAAAAGAATACTTATTCATTATAACAAAACATTTAACTATACAAAAAGAAGTTCTTACGAACTCCTTATTGATTATTGGTGTATAACTTTTTCTTGTATGAGACTGGTTCTTCACTAACTCTGATACCAAGTCTAGTTAAAGTTCCTAAATCAACTTCTGATAGAATCGTTGAAGAATGCGCTTCAGTACCCACTAATTTTGGAAGCTGTTTTAAGGCTAATTCGGCAAGCGGATTAGTTTTAGATTGAATGGAAAGTGCTAAAAGCACTTCTTCAGCACGGAGTCTTGCATTACTACGGTGAAGGAAATTTACTTTTAATTCTTTAATAGGTTCAATCACCATTGGCATTAATAAGTACATATTCTTATCGATTTTAGCGAGATATTTAATCGCATTGAGTAACGCCGCCGCGGTCGCACCAAATAGTTCACTACGATGGCCAGTAATAAGTCGACCATTATGCAACTCAATCGTTAAACTTGGTTCACCACTAATTTCCGCTTCTTTTAAACAAGTAGAAACACATTTACGTCTACTTAAAGATAAAGAGGCTTTGTTAAGTAAGATATCCATCTTATCAATACATTCATCTTTAAATCTTCCTAAATAGACATTTTTCTCGGTTTGATAATACCTTCTAATGATTTCTTTATTGCAAGCTTCAATCACTTTATTTTCATCATCAATTGCAAAGCCTACTTTATTAACCCCCATATCAGTTGGAGATTCATAAGGAGAAACGCCATAAATTTGCTCAAAGATATTCTTTAATAACGGAAACACTTCAATATCACGATTGTAATTGACAGTGGTAACTCCATATTTTTCTAAATGATAAGGATCAATCATGTTGACATCATTTAAATCAACAGTAGCTGCTTCATAAGCGAGATTTAATGGGTGGTTAAGAGGTAAATTCCATACAGGGAACGTCTCATATTTAGCGTAACCCGCTCTAACACCATTACGATTATCGTGATAAAGCTGACTTAAACAAGTCGCCATTTTTCCACTTCCTGGACCAGGAGCAGTGACCACCACTAAAGGTTTAGAAGTTTTGATATATTCGTTTTTACCTAAGCCATCATCACTAACAATAAGAGGGATATTATGAGGATATCCATTAATCTTATAGTGGCGATAGACATTTAAGCCGTTATTTTCAAGTTTCTTAATAAAATTATCAACGACCATTCCGCTTTCATAGAAGGAAATAACCACACTACTAACGAATAAGCCAACTTCACGATATGTATCAATTAATCTTTCTACTTCTTCTTGATAAGTAATAAGAGTGTCATTTCTAACTTTGTTAGAAGATATATCATTCGCGTTAACGACAACCACCATTTCCACTTTATTTTTAATGCCTAAAAGCATTTGTAATTTGGAGTCACTTTTAAATCCAGGAAGAACTCTACTTGCATGATAATCATCAAAAAGTTTGCCACCAAATTCGAGGTAGAGCTTATCACCAAATTTAGAGATTCTTTTTAAAATAGAGTCTCTTTGAATTTTTAGATATTTATCATTATTAAATGGTGTCTTTTTCATTTATGAAATAATTATATGCATGACCTATATCAATAGTCTAATAAAAAAGACGGAAAATCCGTCTCTATTAAGTTATCGTAAACCTGCGATTTGTTTATATATTTTGTCTTTAGTTTCTTTTCCTAATAACTTTTCAATGATTGCTAAGCCAAAAGGAATACTATATAGCATACTTCTAGCGGTGATAATTTTATCTAAAACGACAACTACCTCGCCAGTGTAAATTCCTTCTAGACCGACTTCACATCCAGGATAACAAGTAAATTTCTTGTTTTTAAGTAGTTCAGCTTTTGCTAACACCATTGGGGCAGCACATATTGCGCACACTAATTTATCCTTATTAGCGAATTCCCTCACAGTGGATAACACTAAAGAACTATTTAAAAGGTTATTTACGCCATGAGATCCGCCTGGAAGAATAATTGCACTAAATTCATCTAATTTAAGCTCAGAAAGCCTTTTTAGCCCATTTAAATGTAATTTATGAGAAGTAATAACGTTCTCATTTTCGTTTATTGAGGCGTCAACTACTTCTAAACCACTTCTCACAAGAACATCTCTAGTAGCAATAGCCTCAACATCTTCAAAGCCGTCCGCGTATAAAATTAATGCTTTCATCTTAATTAACCTCATCAGTTAAGATATCAATAATTGTGTCTAAAGTTGATGATTCAACTCCAATATTAGTTATTAAATAATTTTTAGTTTTCTCACTTAGTGAATTTCCTTCACTATTTTCAATACCTTGAATATAGAAATCTTCTCCACTTATTGTTGCTTCCCTTACTGGACTTGAAATATTAGCAACATCAGAGAAAAGATAATCAAGCATTAAATCATCCTTGTTCATTCCTACTAGAGCACCCAAAACATAGGCTAAAGCACCTGTACGGTCTGTCCCTCTCACGCAGTGAAAGGCAATTGGGTAATTATTAATATCACTTAAGGTATTGAAGAATTTTTTAATTGATTCTTTATTTTCATTTCTCGTAAAGATATTTTGACTCTGATAATACATTGGGGTGGAAACATAATTAACATCTTCACCTAAAGGAGAAGAAGTAATTTCTCCAGTTTCATCACTTCCATCACCGGTGAAATTCTTGGTTAATCTTAAATCGATATCGGTTTTAACGCCTAAAACGTTTTTAAGACTATAAATTCCATCCGCGGTAATGTTTGATTTAAAAGAGCTACTTACTGGTTTATTAAATTGCGCGGTACGATAAATCATTCCATATTTATAAATACGATTGTTGCCAATATCCCACCCACCTAAATCACGGCAATTTTCAACTCCATCAACACAGATATTTTTAGGAGCAGAATCACTAATGGTGAACGAATGAATATCACTTTCAAATGTTTTGTCTTTATAAAGGGCACTAACAGAAAAGTAATATGTTTCATCAAACATTGAGTTATAAATATCAAAAGAGCGTTTACTAGTTTTAAAAGTAAATGGGTTAGATAAATCACTACTAGTGCTTAATTTAATCAAATATTCACTGGCATGTAATTCTTCTATATTTGTCTCATCCCAGCTAATAGAAAGAGGATTTGGTTTAGATAATGATCTTTTAGAATATGTCATCGTATCATTATTAATGACCTCATCAGGATCAGAAGAATTAATTAACGCGAGTTGTACTTCATTATGAATGGTGGTAGGTATAGTAAAATCATTAACTGTAACAACTGATTCTTCTGGGACTGGCTCTATTGGTTCTGGTTCAGGCTCAGGAGTAACAGGAACATAAGGTGTAGAACCGCCAGTGTCAGCTTGTCCACAAGAAATAAAAGTTAAAGATAAAAGGGTTATAAATGGTATTAAATATTTGTTTTTCATATGAAAACAATATCACAAAAGTTTCCACAATAAAAGGTAGACCAATTGGCCTACCTAGTATTTGTAGTTAATTGCAATTATGCAACGTCGTAAACGACAGTGATACCTTTAATTCTAACTTGACCGTTAGTGGCAGAGCCTGTGTTTTTAACACCAAATGTTGCCTTAGAGCCAGATACGGCAATGGCTGCTCCACTTTCATATTTTTCTTCGCCGAAAGATAAGATACCGCTGTTACTATTGGTATAAGTAACGATAACTTGGACTAATTTATAGCCTGCGGCGATAGAAAGTTCTACTTGTGGATTATTACTTTGATAAAGTCTCCATTCAGTACCACTACCATAAACTTTACCATTATTTCCATCTGGATTAACAGTAAGGGTGAGTAAGTCATTGAGTTTTAAGGTAGGAACTTGTGTTCCATTAGCAGTAGCTGAACTAATTGTGATGTCATTACCATCTTTATCAACGCCGTTAAGACCGATTAAAGAGTCAACAACAAGAGTTTTTGTACTTGCACCAACAACACTAAGATTGAAATCAGTACTTAATAAGTCATAGCTTGCAGTAATGACACAGTTGCCAGTAGAAATACCTTCAACAAGGCCACTTTCACTAACTGTAGCGACTTCTTTATTGCTAGATTCGAATTTAACAGCAGCATTTAAGCTTGCTGGGTAAACGGTAGCTTCTAATTGAGCATTATCACCAACGGTAAGTGATGTTGGTCCTTCAACTTCGATGAATTGTGGGACTGTGTTATCAGCTTTAACAACGTTGGCTTTGGAAGCAAATTGAATTTTGAATCCGGCACTGTAGTTACAGATTTGCCCTAAAACAGTAATGACTGCACCTTTTTCAAATTTTGGAGCAGCAGTTTCGCTAACAGGTGTCCAATAAAGGCCTAATAAACCATCAATAGCGTTATCAGCTTGAACTTTTCCTTCATCATTAGGAACTGCGTCAGCAACATAAACACCAGCGACATAGTATTCTTCTTCTGTGTAAACAGATTTGCCTGATTCACCAGCGAGTTTTTTACCCATGTCATAAGCTTCTTTAGCGGTTAATGGATCATCAATAGATTTTCCGTGTTCAGCAAGAACTTTAACTAAGATAGAAGCGCTAACGCTTTCGTTGAATTTAACGGTAACAGTGGCTTCGCCGACTTCGCTTGGAGTAACAACGCCATTTGCGACAGATAAGACGCCTTCTTTACCTTCTTCAACAGACCAAGCTGGAATATCAGTAACTTTTTCTGGAGAAACAGTTAATAATTCATTGAGGTCTAAAGTAGAACCTAAATGGACTTCAGCTTCTGTTTCACTAAATTCAGCAGAGGTTGCTGGAATTAATTCATCACTGACTTTGACTGCGACTGTAGCTTCGTGTCCGTCAACAGTGACTTTAACGGTAGCTTCACCAGCTTCAAGAGCTTTAACTAAACCGTTTTCATCAACTTCAACGAATCCTTCTGGTTCAACTGACCAAGAAACTTCATAGCCTGTTCCAGCTGGAGTAGTTGTATAAGTTAATTTAACTTCTTCGTTTTTAACTAATTGGATTGGTCCTTCTTGGTCGATAACAACACTTTCCGCTGGGGATCTACGTTGTTCGGTGGCCATAAAGTTAGAATATTTACTAGAGTCGTTATAATTTAATAAATATCCGGTAAATCCATAAACAGTATTTTCAACCCATTCAAGGCCAACTGATTTTGCGGTCTTTGTGGTTGCAATCTTATATGTACCATCAGTAGCAACAGAACCAACGATTTGGTATCTGTTTACTTTTTCAATACCATAAGCTTGAATTCCTAATGGAACGATTTGATGTTCACCATTATTAAGGATTTTGCCATCCATGACTGCTTTGTATTCTTCAGCAGAATTAATAACTGTCCATGGAGTTGGTTCAATAGTAACATCTTCAACGACTTCAATATATTTAACATCAGAAGAATACATTTCAATTAAGCCATAGTAGTTTGATAATGGTTCTTCAACTTGAATAACATCACCAACACTAAATTTGGTAATTGGGTCAGATGATTTGATTTGGTAATCGATAAGAGCGGTACCATCATCAAGAATCATTTCCACTTTATTATTAAATGGATCGCCCATGGTCATGACCATGGCTTGAACTTGATATTTTTTCTCAGTTTTTGTGTTCTTTGAGTTATCGCTGAAGTTTGTAACATTTGCCCAAGCATCATCGATAGCTTCACGTAAGGTGAATAAACCAGTTTTTTCAACTGTAACTGATTCTCTATCAACTTCTACTTCGTCGATATAAGCAATGAGTTCAACTGTACCAGCGGCAGCACCAGTAACATCGTGGTTATTAATAGAAACAATGCCTTCTTCAGCAGCTTCTAATGTCCATTCGCCGGTATATGGGTCACCATCGCTACCCATGAGGACAAATGCGACAGGATCTCCACCAACAGTGACGCTACCACTATGTTGTAATTCATATGTAACTTGGTCTTCTAATTTAACATAGAGATTGACATTCTTTTCAGGCATTGCGAAGGAATAAGTACCAGCAGCTTCGCCTAATTTGGTTGTGTCATAGCCAACTTCTTTGAATACCTTTGTTTCGTCTACAAGCGAGACAGTAAAGGAAACATTTTCGCCTTTTTTGTAAAGTCCATCTTCTCTTAAGCCAGTAAATGAGACAGCTGGATTGTTTGGAACATTAACTTTGTAAGTAACTTCTGGTGTTGGTGGGACAACAGGAGTTGAACCGCCACCACTGTCACCACTGCCACCACATCCTGCTAATAAGCCGGATCCAAGGGCAAGAGCTAATGTCAAGGCACAAACTTTTGTTTTGATTTTCATGATTGTTTTTAAGCCTCCAACTTAATCATTTTGCGAAATCATTTTGCTTTTAAGTTTAGTAACTTCATTGATTTCGACTTTTAATTCCTTTCTTTTAACATGTGCTTTGAAAAATCTGACAAGACCAATGACTAACAATATAGCACTAGCCCCAAAGCATGCCATAGACACATAGAAAGGTAAGACTGTTGGGTCTATGGATGTCGAACCATTCTTCTTTCTAACGACAGAAAGGAAGAAGAATAGCAAACCGCAAATGAGAACAATTGCTCCAATGACGACTAAACACAAAGCGTTTTGTTGTTTGTCGTATTGGCGAACATCCTCTTGGTGGTCATCACGACTAATTTGAGTTAATTCATCATAAGTTAAGGATTCGTAATTTTTTACTTCTTCCATTAAATAAACCTCCTTAAATTAGGCGACGACTTCTTCTAAAAAGATATCGCTTTGACTTCCACTACAAATTTTTGCGTTCATCTTGGTATTGCCACCAGTTGATTCATAACCATGAGAGATAACAATTAAACCATGACCTGCAGATTCTGGCTTAGCGGCCTTACGTTTATATGATCTCTTGACGGCTTGATACTTAACAGCTTCTGAAGCTGGAGCGCCATCTGGTAATTTTTCAGGAGTGTAATCTTCTGAAGCGTAATCAGCACCAGCTGGATTATACCAGTATTCGCCACCAGTAAAGAAACGATAAGAATAACAAGTTTCAGTACCATAAGTAACCAAGATTTCTTGATCCACTGTGAATCTAATAACACTGTCAGAATATCTGACTTCACCTTCAGCGGCAACTGCTGCGGTGTTATCTTGTTCACCATAACTTGCGTAGAAGATTGGGGAATTCGATGTGTTATAGAATGGATAAGATTTGTTATATTTGTTGACTTCTTCACTACCGCCTTCAGCAATAGAAGTATTGTCATAGGTAGATAAGAAATCGTAGAACCAAACGTTATCGGTGATTTCCACTAAGACTTGTGGAAGCATCAATTTGTTAAATTGAGCACCTGTAATTTTAATTGGAACAATTTCGTGATCTCTAGAAATAATTTTGGTATCTCTAACTGGATCAGGATTAATTGTTTGATAAGAAATACCTTGGATTTGGAAAGTACCACCATAAGTACTAACGGCACCAACTACTTCAACATAGTCACCAACACGAATTGGGGTTTCAGAATATGTGAAGATGTAAATACCGTATGGTTTTTCAGTACCAGCAATAACCTTAGCATTATCATATGATGGTTTATCTTGCATATAGAAGGATGTTCCTACTTTTCTAGAAACGTAACCTTTAATCTTATAAAGGGTCTTCTTATTTGCGTAAACTGATTCTGGTTTATAACCAATAGTGTCATCTTTTGGTGCACTCTTATAAAGAGTTTCAAGGGTTAATTCACTAACGCCTTTTTCTTCGTAATAATAATAGTTATTATCTTTTAAATCAGAGAATCTATGACGTTTATTTGCTTGAGCTGATAAAGTAGCAGCGTCAAACATTTTGAAATAATATTCACCAAGAGCGGCGACAGAACCATTACCGAAGGAGAATCCTTGATAAACCATTTCAAGGTTTAAGCAACGGAAGTCTTCTTTTTTAGGATTATCGACTGTTGCATACCAAACGTAAGCAAGGTCTCTTTGGTTGCCATCGGTTTCAGTGTGATATTTACCTTCGTTTCTATTACCGATTTCTAAATCACCAACTGTCACTTTATCAGCGTTTTTCGCTAAATTTTGAGAAACGAGAATGATTGTAGACATACCGGATTGAACACCAGTAAAATCGGTAGTTGTTTTAATTTTTTCTTTGTATTCGTCTTCACCTGAGTAGATATATTTTGAATAATAGGACGCGCTTAAGCCCCATTCTTCAATTTCACTTGTACTTTCAGGTGTATCGATACCTAAATATCTAATTTTAACAGTGTATCTTAAATTGTTTGTTTCACAGTGAGTGGTATCACCATCAACATAATTTAAGAATGGTGCGTCTTTTTCGCTGGCACGAGAAGTCTTGACACCATTTACATATTTAAATGGAGCACGGGCTTTTTCAATACCGGCACGACGGAAATCAAGGTCTTCTCTGTTGCCTTTATCTTTAGCAGACTCAGCTTTGCCAATAACAGTGTTGAAAACGTCATCAGAAATATCTAATTTGAATTCATCAACGAAATCCACTGTTGGGTCAACAGAATAAGCACCAGCAAGTTTATTTGTTCCAGCTACTATTGTTGTTTTGTAAATAGAGCTTCCATCTTCATTGTCAGATACCCATTGGCAAGCTTTGCCATTATTGGTGATCTTTTCAATATTGAAATATTTTGATGGGGTAACTTTAAATGTTAATTCATCACCAGCTTTAACTTCATCAGCAGCCTTAGAGAAATCACTAAGTTTGCCGTAGATTGATTTAGAGGTGGTATCAACATATTTGGCCTGTGTTGGTGTGACAGGAGTAGGGGAGCCTCCACTTGATTCACTGCCACAACCAGCAAGCATACCTAGAGCTAATAAACTAAGAACAGCAGTTGTAATACTTCTTTTCATATTAAGCTCCTTAATTTAATTATTTAACAGCAATAACACAGTTATCGTATGCCTGTCCAAAGGCAGTAGCGGTATCCATTTTACTACCATAAATGTAAGAAATGATGTTTCCGATTTCTTCTCTACATGTACTACTTCCAACGAAAACTGGAGAAGTCATATAAACGTTTTGATTTCTAAGTTCAGCAGTCATAGCAGGAATGTCGTATTTTAATCCTTGACCTTTATGAGAAATCCATTCTTTGTATTCTTTGGTATCATAAGATGAGAATCTAATTGGATCATAAGAGTTTTCAAGAGCAAAGTTAGCGTTTGCAACACTATCACTCATTTCTTTATAGAATAACCAAGCTCCTTTATGGACAAAGACATCACCTTTATCAAAGAAACAAATGGATGGACCTTGTTGAATGTATTTAGGAGTTGTTCCTCTATATGGAACTTTTGCGAGTTTAACAGCAAAGTTAGAAGAAATGTTATAGGAAGAACCACCAGTTGAACCAACGGTAAATGCACATTTACCTTCATTGAAGTAAGTATTTGTGTAGATACTTCCGCCTAAGGAATTCTTAGTAATGAGGATCTTTTGGTCTAAAAGACTAACGATATCATTAACTAACCATTGGGCAGCGGAATTGTTAAATTGAATGTGAGCAGTTGGATCTTCAAGTGCTGCTTCATTATTAACAGTGTATGGGATATTTAATTGCGCCATTTGGGAAATAAGTAAGTTAGAATCACTATCATAACCAAATGGATAGAATTCTGCTGTGACACCTTCAACGTATCTATCAGAAATCATTTGACGGCCTAAAGCAACCGCTTCATCCCATTTTTCAGGTACTTCATAAACGTAACCATCATGTTCAACTAACCAAGCTTTTAAATCTTGTAAGTCATCGTCAAGAGTTAAATCGCCTTCAAGTGTACGTCCGACAACTTTGTTATATTTAGCTAAGAATTCAGCATTAGCTGCGAATTTGTTAGCGTTACATGGATTGCAACCCATGAAGTATGAATAGTTATAATACATAACTTCAGTGGATTTATACATTGGCATGGACCAGAATCCAGTGAATTGATATTGGTTGCCTTCAGCTAAATAGCCAGGAACGAAGTCTGCTAATTGAGAAGTTGGGAATCCAAAGTTAGCGTCTTTAATAAAGTTATCAATTCTTAATAAGAAGGAATTGGAGATGTCTTCAGTGATGTATTCAGAGAAGGAATCTGGATAACCCATTGTAAGAGCAGGAATTTCATTAGCAGCGATTTTTTGTTTAACAACATCATGTAAAGAAGCATAGTCTCCCGCTGGGTGAACTAAGGTAACATGATATTTACCTGCATATTTGCTGTTAAAGTTATTGGCGATAATTTCGAGATTTTTGGTCTTCTCATGACCTAAACAATGCCAGAATTCGAATTCCACTTGATAAGATGGATCGACAACTGGTAAGTATTGGTCAACGACTGTATCATCGTCGCCACCACCACAAGAAACTAAACTAAGTAGTGAAGCAAGACCAAGTACTAATAAATTTTTCTTTTTCATTTTTAAGCCTCCTTTTAGCCTTTAATACCTGCACGGCCAACGCCACGCATGATGTATTTTCTGAAAAATATGAATAATAAGAGTAATGGGACAGTAACAACAACTGTTGCCGCCATTTGAGCGCCGTAATCGTCTGGATTTTCGGCGGTTGAGAAGGTTTCTCTTAAACCGTTAGTAATGAGGTAAACTTTTTTGTTACCACTAGCGATTAAGTTTGGCCACACGTATGAGTTCCAAGCACCCATCAATTTGAGAATAAAGATGGTTGTGAGGGTTGGCATAGCAAGTGGAACCATGACCTTCCATAAGAATTCCCAATCACTCTTACCATCAACTTTAGCAGCGAGATAAAGTTCGTTAGGAATTTGTTTGAAGTTTTGACGTAATAAATAGATATAGAAGATAGATACCCAGAATGGAACGATCATAGCCGCAAAGTTACCGATGGTATTTGAGGTATTCGTCCACCCCAGTCGCGAAACAGAGATATAGTTCGTAATAACCATCATTTCGCCTGGAATCATCATACTTGCAAGGAGGAAAGTAAATACGAGGTCACGTCCCTTGAAGTTGAGTCTTGCAAACGCGTAAGCGGCAAGAATTGTGGTGATAACAGTACCTAATGTGGAAATGATACCAACGATAAGAGTGTTTCTTAATAAGGTAACAAAATCTAATCTAGTAAATGCATCAGTGTAGTTTTCCCATCTAACAATTTTCGGGAAGAAAGTTTGTTGTAGTTGTTTGATTTCTGCACCTGTTTTTAAAGAGGTGATAATCATCCAGTAGAATGGGAAGATGATGATGATACCCGCAAGAGCGAGCAATAAATATGTAATAACTAAAGAAATAATGTGGCCGGCCTTAGAAAGGCGTTCTTTAGTTTGGGTGCTGGCTTCACTACCAGAAAGGGCTAATACGTAATCAGAGGTATCAGCAGCATATTTGTAATGTACTTTTTTCGCTTTCATATTAGTAATGCACCCTCTTCTTTGCTACTTTGCTCTGTAGGAGCGTGAATAACAAGATAATAATAAGTAGGAACACGGAAGCCGCAGAAGCGTATTGGACGTTGTTCTTTGCAACCTGGTCGTAAATGAAGAAGACCATCGTTTCCATGCTCTTAGGTCCGGTATTGATATCGAAGTTGCCACCACTTTTACCGAATAAACCAATAACGGAATTGTATTCTTTAAATGCTCCAATAAATGATGTAATCATCATATAAAGGATTTGAGGTGATAATAATGGAACAGTAATTTTAAGAGCGGTTTTCCATTTTGGAGCTCCGTCGATTTTAGCAGCATCATAATATTGAGCGTCAATATTTTGTAAACCACCTAAGAAGATAAGAATCTTATATGGTAATGAGTGCCAAATGATATAGAAGCAAATTGCGAATAACGCTCTCCAATAACTAACAGCTTCTGATTGTGGAGTTTTAAAAATCCACGCTAGGTTTTGAGCCCCGATAATGTTATTAAACACGCCGTAATCTGTTGAGAAGATAACGGAGAACACCATACCAATGGCGATCGCGTTAGTAACATAAGGCATAAAGAAGACTGTTTGGAAAAACTTCTTTAAAATCTTAATGGAATTAAGTCCTAAAGCAATTAATAATGAGAAAATAATGCTTAAAGGAACAGTAATAATTGTTATTAAAAGTGTATTTGGTAATGCGGTTTTCATAACACGATTAAACATCGCACCACCGAGACTAGAATAAGGTGTTAATACTGCCACGTAGTTATCAAACGTGAAACCTTTATGTGTTCCAGTTGTATAACTATAGTTCTTCAAGAAAGAAACGTAGATAGTACTAATAATTGGATAAAATGTGAACACCGCTAAAAGGATTAGCACAGGTGCCAAATATAGCCAAGCTTTCCAGTTATTTTTACTTTCCATAACTAATCGAGATAAATCCTTGAATTCTTTTCATCTTCAGCATCGAAAATGAAAGTCTTTTGTTTTTTAATTCCAAATTTATTTGTTCCAAGATCAATTTTGATAAGTGAGTCAATAATGACTTTAATGTCATTTTCATCAGTGTGATGAGCAGAATTACAAACTAAGGAGATGTCTCTACCCATGGTTTGAATTTGTTCAACATCTAATGTAAGAACTTTTTCTTTTGCAGGGACATCACTACCCGCTAAGAAGCCTTCAGGACGGATACCAACAAATACTTTGTGGCCGTTATTGAATTCTTTGAGTTTCTTGTCAGCTAAAATAACTTCATCACCGATTAAAACTTTGCCATCTTCAATATGTCCATCAAAAACGTTGATTGGTGGAGTACCTAAGAATTTAGCAACGAATAAACTGTTTGGTGAGTTATATACTGCTTGAGGATGATCACGTTGCATTTGAACACCAAGTTTCATAACAACGATATCATCACAAATTGACATAGCTTCTTCTTGGTCGTGAGTAACGAAAATTGTAGTAATGCCTGTCTCTTGTTGAATTCTACGAATTTCTTCTCTAGTTTGAAGTCTTAAACGGGCGTCTAAGTTAGAGAGTGGTTCGTCTAATAACAAGACTCTTGGTTTTTTAACAAGAGCACGAGCAATGGCAACACGTTGTTGTTGACCACCAGAAAGTTCGCTTGGTTTACGAGTTAAATATTCATCGATTTGAACAAGTCGAGCTGTTTCTTGAATAAGAGCGTCTCTTTCATCCTTGTCTAATTTCTTCTTCACAGGAATCTTTTGGCCATCTTTAAGCAAGAAGAATTTTTCATCGACCGCGAATCCTTTAGCTTGAAGAGAAGCAAGTTCCTTGTCGATTTCGATTTGTAAATCGGCAACGACTTCATCACGTTTCTTTAAACGTTCTTCTCTGACTGCCGCTTTGATGGCTTTCTCGTCCATAGCAGCAAGTTCAGTTTTCATAACAGCGAGACTACCTTCAAGAAGAGAGCGTTTTTCATCATTCTTGCAAACATTAATCTTTCCTTGAGTATCGTTGATAGATACTTTAAGTTTCGCTAATTTTACTTCTTCATTAGAAGTAATGTTTTGGAATCCAAACTTAAAGATTTTTTCAGCAACAGTAGTGACAACGTGGTATTTTTTGACAATACGACGAGCACTCATGTCTTTTGAGTACTTTCCTTTAAATTTCGAGCTAAGGATTATGTCCATAATTGAATCAAATTCGTTGAGAAGTAATTCTTTAAGTAGATTATCTTTCTCAAGCAATTTGTCCTTTTTGCTTGTCACGATACGTAAATTCGTTAACGGAAATTTAACGTTATCGTAAACAGACATGTGTGGATATAATGCATAGTTTTGGAAGACTAACCCAATTTCACGTTTCTCAGGAGCGAGATGGGTAACATCTTCGTCGCCAAACCAGATTTCACCATCGGTTGGCGCTTTTAGTCCGGCAATCATGTAAAGAGTGGTTGATTTACCACATCCAGAAGGTCCTAATAGACCAATAAGTTCGCCATCACGAATGTCCACGTTTAAAGAGTCGACTGCAACAGCGTCTGGAATGTTCTTACCTGGATTACCTGGAAAAACCTTTGTAAGGTTCTTCAGTTTTATTTCCATATGTGATCCTCCGCTCATATTATAGCGTGGGTGTCTTTCATGTGTAAAGTAAAAGTTACTTGAGTCTGAGATCCTTGTTTTCTAGGCTGATTTCTTGTAGTTTAAACTCTGATTCTTCCCTCTCTAAAGCATTGAGGTAGATTGTTTGATCGGTAACATCGACAGCGTAGTCGTTAAATACATAGTTAGGTAGGTTAGAATTTGTCTTAGAAATATACATCATTGTAATCGAGATAACAGCAGGGATTAAAAAGCCAACAAAATCAAGTGGGATAAAGACAAAATAATTGAAAATACTTCTTAGAATATATTTTCCAGCAGTAACATTATCCGCTCTAACGCTAATTAGACCAATCTTTTCCATCTTCATACCTAAAGTTTGTCTTCCCCTTCGACAAATAAGAAGCGGAATAACAAGGAAATAGAAGAAATAACATATTGTTAATATAATTATGAATTCCACTACTGTTACCCAGAAGGAGAAACGAACTAATGAGAAATATTCAGGATTTTGAATAAGATAAGGAGTAGCTATTTCGGAGATCTCATAATAATAAAAGAAGTATAAATCCATAGGACTAGATGATTCTTTTTCTTTAATCACATCTCCATCGACTTCAAATAAAAGAACGCCAGCGGAATTGCGCGCTTTAATGCGACGGAAATCATATAATTTTGTCACAGTGTAAACATCACTAATGTAGGTTGGATTATAGTAGAACTTTTCAACCGCTTTTCTCATGAAGTCTTTCTTCATTTCCATACTAGTAAAAGCAGGCTCTTGAACGTAGTCTAAAATTGGCATTCCATTAACATATAAACCACTATCATTTCTGAGGTTTGTAAGGTGTTCTTGTCTTGCTTTAAACCAGCTAGAACGAGTGACTGGCATATTAATAATTGAGTATAAAATAAAGCTCGTTAAAATAAATAAGCCTATATCAAGAAAATATCCAAACATCCTTCTACTGAGTCTGGCTTTTTTATAAACTACTTCTTTTGGTGTGGGTTGATTAAGTTCTGCTTCCATATCCCTCATTATTATCTATAGATTCTATTACATCTACAGGTCCTTCGAATTCTTTGGTGTCTTTAGTTAATATACGAGTAATAAAAGTAGAAAGGTTTTGATGTCGTTTATTAAATAAAGGCATAAATAATGAAACAATATTTAAAATAAATATCGCAATTAATATACCTAAGAAGGTAAATCCTGGGAAGATAACCATTGAGGACACTCCTGCTAAGCCCATGAAATAGAAGGCAATCGCACTAGAAGAGAAGAAAAGCACAAAATCAAGTAGATAATAGGCTATTTTTCTTACAGGATGTGGTTCAAATTCATTTTGATCGCACATTCCAAGGCTCAACACTCTTTGTCCTAAAGTAACAAATCTTCGACAAATTAAAGCGACTATTCCAAATTGTAAGATAAAGGCTAAGAGATAAGATAATAGATAAATCACAAACATCGCAATCGTTAATTCCTGATAAACAGTGTTATAATCCGCTAAAAGCGACTTATATGTCGAGGAATTAGCTTCTACATCAGCAATTCCAAATTGAGCAGCTTTAATATAACCAAAAAACACAGTGTCAAAGACCTTGGTTGAGGTTTGATCGCCCATATAATAATTAAGTAATAAATCAGTGTATTCTGGTGTTAAAACCGTATAGTGAGATACTCCATTACCTCTAGCAATTAAATTCTCATTATCCTTACTAACAAAGATATATGGATTAATCTCCATCGCTTTAATATACATGTATGTATCAATATCTTCTTTATAGTTCACTCCGTCAAAGAAATAAAAAGATAAAGAAGGATCGTTATATTTAATGTATTTAAAATAATAAGACAAATTATCTAATTCATATTTTTCTCTTTTAAATACAAATGTATCTTCTACATTAACAGGAACATAATCAATGGTTTTGTCCGGATTAACAATTGGAAAAGGTTTATCATGGACATAAGCACTGGTTTTAGCAATTTCTAAGGTATAAAAATAAGCGCTTGAATCAATGGTCATCAAAGATGTTTTATCAGCGTTCAATCTTTGAAGATGTGTTGAATCAAGATAAGATGCCATACACTGATTTTCATCAAGAAGACGATCAGAAATATTTTTAACAACTGGTAGACCTGAACCTACCGCATAAAAAATTGTATAAACAATATAAGAAGATACAAACAATGAAAAATAATCAAGTAAACGTGCATATATACACTTCTTTTTACTTGCAACACAATTATTCTTATATTTACTTACTGTTCCTTTTCTCATAATCCTAAAGGGGCTCCTGCAAGTAAATAATTAAGCAAAGCATCTTTAGCGGTATATTCATAGTTCTTATAATCAACTTGATAATAATAGGCATAACGATATTCAGTAATATAAGTAATGCTTATCGCTTTAGTGTATCCACCAGTGTAGACAATATTTCCATTATCATAAGTGCGATAATAACTACTAGTACTCATTCGATTAATATTATTACTAGTGCAGGTCTGCATTGATAACAAATTATCAAATGGGAAAACCTTGATTAAATCACGTCTAGTGAAATCACCTGCTTCAACATCACTTCTAATGCCGCCTTTATTATGGCTAGCAAAATATATTTGAGTGTTATCAAATTGTTCTAAGTTATTATTCACAAACCAATACATCGCTTTACATACTGAATAAGTAAAATCATCACTTTCAATTCTTTCATCAAATGTATATATGACATCGTCCGCATGTTCAATTATTTCACGATATTCATCTTTTTGTGCGATTGCTTCAATTTTTGGATCTTGAGTTTTTGCTACTGTTGTTCCCCAATAAACGTTAGTGGAGGAAGCAGTCACTTCATAACTATATCCATCGCCAAGAAGATCTAAAGAAAGAACGCCAATATTTTTGCCATTACATCCGGCTTCTAAGAAAGGAACTCCGTTATATGTTCCGTTTTTCCTCATATGGTCATGAGCAAAAAACATCGCGTCAACATATTTACGGTTAGTGGTACTATCAGTTGTGGTTAATTCTTGATATTTAACTGGTTCACCATCATATCCTTCAAAACCACCATCATGGAAAGCAGCAATAATTACATCACATCCTGCATTTGTTCTTAAATAAGTAGAATATTGTTTAATATAAGAAACTGGGCTTGGGAAATAGAAATTATCAGAGATACTACCAGTAATGGAGGTTCCAATATCTTCCTCATCTGCTCCAATGATACCAACTTTTAAATCACCACGTTCAATAATTGCGTAAGGAGTAACCCAATCTGGACGGGTAGTTTTATCATAGCTATAAAAGACATTACAAGAGATAAGTGGGCAATCTAATAATTGAGAATTGGTTTCAATAGCCTCTTCTCCCCAATCAAATTCATGATTTCCAAGGACCATCGCATCAAAACCGATTTCATTCATCGCTTCCACCATAATTTTTCCTTTGGTTTCATTACTTTCATAACCACCTTGGAACATATCTCCTCCGGAAAGGACAATGGAGTTATTAGGATCTTTATTAACATTAGTTTTGATATAAGAAGAAAGATAGCTCATTCCTGCTTCACTTAATGACTCATTCCTAATAAATGATCCATGAGTGTCATTAAGGTAATAAAATGACAAGGTACGGTTAATTTCTCCTCCTCCACCACGTTTACTAACAGTGACAGTAAAGGAAGTACATGTATATTCTTCTTTAGAAACTGTAACAGTAAAATCACCATCATATTTAAAGATTGTTCCTTCTTCAATATCTAAAGAATAATCGGTAACAACATTATTAAGTTCATCAACAATTACTAAGCCACTACTAGAGAAGGCATCTCCAACTGTGTAAGAGGTTTCAGTTGGTAAAGAATCAACTTGTAAGCTTTTAATCGGGTTAATATTAATCGTATAAGAAACTGAGGCAAATCCGGTTTTAGAAAGAACAACTTCGAATTGTCCCACTGTGTTTAAGGCATTTCCAATTCGGATATTAGAAGTATAGTCAGAAACAACCACTCCACTTTCAGTGGTAACAGTGATATTACCTAAAACAAATAAATCACCAACGATAAAGGTAGTAATTGGTTCACCAACAATTACTAATTTCTCATAATTAGAAATAGCAATTGAAAAATAAGTAGAATTATATCCTTCTTTAGAAATCGTAACTCTTGTGTTAGTGGAAACATCTTCGCTAGTAAATTTATAACCTTCTGCTATTGAAGAGGTATATCCGCTTACTATACTTCCATCTGCTGTATCAATGACTTTAATCCCATTTAAAGAAAATGAGTCACCAACGTTATATAAAGTAGTTGTAGGAAGAGAAGCAATATATAAAGAATGAAGAGTGGATTCTCCTCCTGAAGGAGTCTCACCGCTATCACCTTTAGAAGCATTCCCGCCACAACTAAAAACGGAGAAAGATAAAAGAATAGGTACTAATAAAGTAAATATTTTACTTTTTTTCATGTACCTATTTTACTATGATTCTTATTTTAAGTAATTATATTTAAGTTATATTTTAATTTTTTCTTTTTCTTTTAAAGGAAAAAGCGATGAGAACAACACCAGTTAAGCTGATTGTTGATAAGATAACGCTCATTGTCGTGATATTTCCACCACAACCACTACTAGTAGGTGTAGAAGGTGTAACAGGAGTTATTGGAGTTGGCTCTGTCTTTTCTTTAACAGTGACATTAAAGGAGGCTTCATAAGTCTCTCCATCAAAATCGTAATAGGCAGTGACGGTTTTATTTCCAGCACTGTCAAATGTCGTATCTGAGAATCTTAAAAGGTCAGTCACATCTTTAGATGTTCCATTTGAAAAAGTAGCGATTGCTTTAATTCCATCTGGATCAAAATTATCACCGACATAATAGATGTCTTTAAATGGGAAATATTCTAAATAGAAATTTTCCACTCTCACTTTATCTAATATTTCAATTTCAGTTATTTTAAATAAGGTTTCAGTTTTTCCATTAGGAACATTTACTGTAGAAGTTGTTTTAATATAAGTTGTGCCAGGCTTTAAAGCGGTAATAGTTGAAGAATTATTATTATCTACTTTGCTAGCTTTATCAGTAGAATACACACCACCAAGTTCATTACAGAAATCCCATTTATAAGAAGCATTACTATAATTTGTGTCTAATCCAGCGGTAAAAGTCACTGACTTATCAACAGTCATAATGTATTTATCAATAACATAGTTATTAGCCTGGACAGTTAAATTGCCCATCACTCCATAAGGAGCAAGCATTCTTTGAATTTCAACATCGTTAAATGTTTTATAAATTCTAATCGCATATTCTGGGTGATCAATAAATGGATTACGATGGCCTTGAATTTTTTCAACAGCCTCGTTTCTCACCTTTTCGCGATTAGAAACCGGATATTTCATGTTCCATTCTAATAAATTAGGTAATTTACCCATTGTATGGTTTGCGGTTGCGTCACTACTTTTATTCACCAAGGAAAGTCCTAAATCTGCAATAACACAGTAAAAGACAATTCTAGCCGTGTCCCCTCGATAAGTAACATCACCTTGAGAACCTGGATCCCAGCCACGTTCATCATCAGGATTTGTAAAAAATTTGTTACTACGTTCGCCATTATCACTTGCTAAAGCGGGTCTTACCATATGAAGGTCTTTTTCAATATCGTTTTTTCCTTCGTTAGTTTCTCTATCAGTGTTAATAACAAGTCGAGAAAAAGGCCAAACGTGTTCGCGGTTCATATTACCACTATAATAAGCAGAAGTGCCGCTATAGAAAGCAGTAACTTGTCCACTATATGTACCAGGATCAGTTTCTGAAAAATATTTTCTTAACGAATCATAAGAAATCAATTTTAAGCGACGGTTATTATTTAAATTATTAAGTGCGGTTATTAATTCTTGTCCAGTTGCATATGGGTCAATCCCGTTATAATAAGTAGCACCGTCTCCATTGGTATATCCCTCTACAACAAAAGTAGGCTGACTCTTATTAGTTAATAAAATAGAAGAGACGCTGAAAGTTGCTAAAAGCGCTAAAAAGGAAACGGCAATCTTTTTCATAATATAGAAATATTATACTCCAATTATAAGAATAATAAAAGGAGACCTATTTCTAGATCTCCAATTAACAGTTTCAGTAAACTAGATTATTTAATGATTTCGTTGACTGTACCAGCACCGACGGTTCTACCACCTTCACGGATGGAGAATTTTGTACCCTTTTCAAGAGCAATTGGGTGAATTAATTCGACGCTGAGTTCAACGTTATCGCCTGGCATAACCATGTCAGTTCCAGCTGGAAGAGTGATAACACCAGTAACGTCTGTTGTACGGAAGTAGAATTGTGGTCTGTAGTTTGTTAAGAACGCTGTATGACGGCCACCTTCTTCTTTGGTTAAAACGTAAACAGAAGCTTTGAATTTGGTATGTGGAGTAACGGATCCTGGTTTTGCAAGGACTTGACCACGTTGGACTTGATCACGGTTGATACCTCTTAAAAGGACACCAACGTTATCACCAGCTTGGAC
>CADBUF010000019.1 GCA_902797795.1 uncultured Erysipelotrichaceae bacterium | reverse complement strand
CTCAAGAGTTGAAAAACCTAATCTACGACTTCTTTTCCAGTCTGATCCAGTGTATCTCATGACTTGTACTTCCTTTCTTTATTTTTTGCAAAATAATGAATAGGCATAAATTCCTTACTCCGGGTGTTTGATTATCGTTTCACCAATGTAGCTTAGGTTACTTCGTCACAATCGTACCAAACATCAGTCGAGTAGTATTTATGTGCTGCATTACATGCAGTAATTAATATACAGGAAAAGAAAAACTATAACAACAAAAAAATTTAATAATTTTTAAGTAGTGGTGTTTTAGGTTAAAAACACGAACAAAAACAAAAACAAAGTATAACCTACTTGACTATTTTTATACATTTATTTTTTTTGACATTTTTGCATTGTTTTGAAAATAGTTTTTTCTAAAAAGAGTGTTCTTAGATATAATATATGTGATTAATCTTTGATTAACGTGGAGGTATTAATATGTTAGTTCTCTTATCTAGGACTGGAAAAATCGCTATTGCGATTGGTATCATTGCCGCTGTAGCAATTGTGTTTTTCTTACTTTATTATTTCTTTTTGAGAGCTTTTAAATTCAAGTCCCAAGTCAGCAATTTAGAGAAACAATTTTCTTTCTGCGACGCTCTTTTATTAGGACAAGATACTCAATACATCCACCGTTTAGAAATCATTAGTAGAACTAATCTCCTTTATAGCGCTAAATATGAGCAATTTTATCGTCGATTTAAATCGATCCACGATAACGAAGATGCTTATGCTGATTCTTTGCTTAAGCAATTAAAATCTTTACTAGCGGCCAAACAATATAAAAACATTAAATCCGTTATTAGCGAAGCTAAAAAGGCTATCGATAGTTTAACTGAAAGTGTAAAATCACTCGACCACGATCTTTATGAAGTAATTAAACTTGAAGAAGATTGCAGACGTTCCATTGATCATTTACGCGAAGTGTATAGACACGTTAAACAATCTTATTATTCCGAGAGCAACGAACTAGAAATGGTGTCTTCAACATTTAATAAAATGTTTGATAAGATTGATAACTCTTTTTCAAAATTTGATGAGCAATTAGAGGGAGCAGAATATGAAGAAATCAATCAAGAAATCGAATCACTCAATAATGTTTTGACTGCTCTTGGTCATGTCTTAATTGAACTCCCATTAATTTGTAAATTAATTAAAAACACCATTCCTGAAGCATTGAATGCGTTACAAAATAAATACCGTGATACCGAAAAACAAAATGTTCCTCTTTATCATTTAACATTCAAAAATCATGTTGAAGAATGGAAGAAAAAAACAAGCGATATTAACAAGAGAGTAATTAACCTTCAAATCGGTGGTGTTAAAGCGGAATGTGAGCTTATTTTAATTGATATGAATAAGATGAGCGAACAACTCGATAAAGAGATTGAAGCACGCGATTATTTCAAAGCCCATTATGATGGGGTTTATCAAGAAGTTAATAGCGTGGAAAAAATGTTTTTAAGAATCTGCGCCTTACTTCCTGAGATCAAGGAAATTTATATCATAAGTGAAATTGAAGAAGGAAAAATTTCAAGTCTAGCAAAATCCGTTGATGATTTAGGTAATTCTAAGAGATTCTTAGATGGTTTTGTTCATAGTGGCACTAGACAACCATTCTCTTTACTTAAACAAAAATTGGATGAACTTGAAGCCAATTATCAAATTGTTAATGAAGGTGTTAATACTTTTAAGAATTATATCGATTCATTAAAGAACACCGCTGAAGAAGCATATAACTTGATTTCTGTTTATTATTATCAAGTGAAAGAAGCCGAAAAGGCATTAGAAGAAATCAATGTCGATTCCTTTACCTCTTTATACAAAGAAAAGATTGAAGCGGTTTATGAAGTTCTCAATGATATTTACACAGAAGTTCAATCTAAACCTATTAATGTAGAAGAAGTTAACAATAAAATTGTTAATTTAAAGAATATGGCTAATGCAATGTTTGAAGATATTGATTCTAAAGCTCGAAGCGCCAAAGTTGCAGAGAAGTCCTTGATGGCCATTAATCGTGATCGTGATGAACAAGATGTTGCTCAATTATCTAATCAACTTGAATTAGCCTTCTATAAAGGCGATTTCCAAAACGTGTATTCACAAGCGAACTCTGCATTTAAAAACCGCCACAGTGAAAATGAAAATGGCAAATAATAAACTTATATATTTTGATAATGCTTCTACGACACGAGTGAATCCTCGTGTTTTAGATGTCTATACAAAAGCGTGTGATGAATATTTTGCTAATCCTTCAAGCATTCATAAAGAAGGACAAAGGTCTTTATATTTATTTAATAGAACAAAAGAAGACTTATTAAGTTTATTTAAACTTAAGGAGCATGAAGTTATATATCTAAGCGGCGCTACTGAGGCTAATAATCTCGCTATTAAGGGTGTTGCCTTAAGATATAAAAATAGAGGCAAGCACCTCATCACATCTATTTACGAACATCCTTCAGTTCTTGAAGCGTTTAAACAGTTAGAAAAAGAATTTGGCTTTGAAGTTACTTATTTATCACCTGATAGTCAGGGAGTGATTTCTTCTCAAAAAGTGGAATCCGCAATTAGAAGTGATACGATTTTAATTTCTCTTATGGCGGTTAATAACGAGATCGGATCAATTAACCCTATTGAAGAAATTTCTAATTTATTAGAAAAATACCCAAAAATTATTTTTCATGTTGATGCTTGCCAGGCAATTGGAAAATTAGAAAAAGAAATCAATTATTCGAACGTTGATCTACTTACTATCAGCGCTCATAAAATCCATGGACTAGTTGGTTTTGGGGCTTTAATTAAAAAGAAGAAAATTGATTTGCTGCCTTTAAATAGTGGCGGTGGACAAGAAAACGGCTTACGTAGTGGAACAGAAGACCTACCTAATGCTTTAGCGTTCCTTGAAGCAATCAAAATTGCTTTAAATGATGAGACTCGTAATTATTTGTATGTTAAAGAGTTAGCTAATCGCTTGGTTGCTTATTTAAAAGTACATAGCGCACTATTTGAGCTTAATTCAACTGAGAATGTTAATCCTTATATTATTAATTTTTCTACTTTAACTAAAAAAGGTAGTGTAGTTGTTGAAGCTTTAAGTAATGAAAATATTATGGTTAGTTCCACAAGTGCATGCCATTCTTCAAAAGAAAAAGGAAGCTATGTTGTTAAATCTATTGGTAAAGACGACAAGATTAGTTCTAACACGATTAGAGTGTCATTAGATTATTCAAACACTCTTGAAGAAGTAGATATTTTAATATCTACTTTGAATAAAATTATTGGAGAAATAAGATGATTTGTTACGATCATATTATGGTGAGATTTGGTGAACTATCCACCAAAGGTAAAAACAAAAAAGATTTTATTAGGATTTTGTCGCTTAACATCAAACATGCCCTAAAAGATTTTTCTAATCTTCAAGTTGAAGAAAGATATGACCATATTTATGTTCATTTAAATGGAAGTGATTATGAGCCTATTATTTCTCGCCTTCAAGATGTAAGTGGCATTCAAGCCCTTTCTTTAGTTGCCAAGGTAAATAATGATATTGAAGAAATTAAATCAGCTTCTTTAGAATTGATCAAGCAAGAAGAAGGACAGACTTTTAAAGTTAAAGTCAAAAGAAGTAATAAAAGATTTTCTTTTTCTTCCGATGAAATTACTCGTATTGTTGCCCCAGTTATTTTAAAGAACACATCTTTAAAAGTTGATGTTCATAATCCTGACATCTTACTTCAAGTTGAAGTAAGAGATGAAGGAACATATATTTTTGTTAAAACTTATATTGGTGCTGGAGGCTATCCTCTTGGCGTTGGAGGAAAGAGCATGCACATGCTTTCTGGAGGAATTGATTCCCCGGTAGCAGCGTATCTTCTTATGAGAAGAGGAGTGGTTATTGAATGCATCCATTTTGCTTCGCCTCCATACACTCAAGAAGCAGTTATTTATAAACTTATCGATTTACTCCATAAACTTAACCGTTATCAAAGCAAAATTAGACTCCATATCGTCCCATTTACCAAGATCCAAGAAGCAATCTATGATAACGCTCCTGAAAGTTATTGCATTACTTTGATGAGAAGGATGATGTATCGTTTGGCTGCTAAATTAGCAAAACGTAGAAAATGTCCTGTAATTAGTAGTGGTGAATCTGTTGGCCAAGTAGCCTCGCAAACACTTCAAAGCATTAATGTCATTAACGAAGTGACTAATTTACCAGTTATTAGACCTTGCGCGGTGATGGATAAACTTGAAATCATTAAATACGCCAAAAAGATTGATACTTACGATATATCAATTAGACCATATGAAGACTGTTGTACAATCTTTACTCCTAAAGCTCCAAAGACTTCTCCTCATCTAGATGAAGCTAAAGAATTTGAGAAGAAATTCGACTACGAATCTTTGATTGAAGAAGCTTTAAATAATATCGAAGTAAAATTCATTGAATAAAAGAAAACCAGGACTATGTCCTGGTTACTTTCATTAAACAACAATTATTTAATGTTCTTTTTTGCTGTTTTCACTAAATCCGCAAAAGCGCTTGGATCATTGATTGCGAGTTCAGATAACATTTTTCTGT
>CADBUF010000018.1 GCA_902797795.1 uncultured Erysipelotrichaceae bacterium | reverse complement strand
TAATAATCGTGAATGTTCAATTGATGAAGAAACATATAATAACCGTATGTATGAAGCTGAAAAAGCGAGGTTTGATTTGATATCTAGATTGAACACTAATAAGGAAGACGGAAATGAATACAATTTGTTCCTTAAAACAGTGTTAGAAGATATGGATTTTTGTTCTAATTATTCTGAACAATTACCAGACAAAGAAGATATTGAAATATTCAAAATTTATATGAATAAGATGCTTGAAAAAGAATGGAGTAAAAGTAAAGATGAGTCAAAAGGTCAAATCAAGTAAGAAAAACCAACCTAACGGAAATATTAACAGCAACAATAATTGCGATATTAATATCGTTATCGATAATCTATTTGTTGAAGGCAAAAAACGTAATTATGGTCTAATTGGTGTGACATTATATGTTTTATTAATTATATTAATGTGTATATTTGTTGGATGTACTACTTTGTCTATCTATTTCACATTCAAAAGTCCAGTAGATTACTATGCAATTCTAATTACATTAGGATTGATGATTATTGATGCTCTTATGATGACTTTTCTTATTCCAATGATTATTAAAATCAATAATAAAAACAAAGAAGATTGTTATAAGAAAATGGCTATAAAGGTTGCTGATGCTTACATCGAAAAGCATAAACAAAATGCATCTCAAGAAAACAACGAAGAAATTAAGAAATAACCTTTAAAAACGTTATCTAATTAAACTGTAATATTTTTGCCAAGGGTGGAGATGTACGTCCTTTCCCGCTAAGCGGATAACCGCCACCGGTGAGGTAACGTCAGCGTACGACCACGGCGCACCAAAATACTAGTATTGGTGGTACAGGCGATCCAGGAGGCGCGCTGACCTGGTTGGCAAACAATTAGTGGCTCTAATAGAGTCATTTTTTGTTGCAATAAAAATGTGGATAAAATCTATCCCCATATTTATATTAATATTTCTATTTAATTATAACTTTGTATATAACTAAATATAAATATAGGGATAACTGTGTGGATAAAAAATAATCATTGATTATTATGCCTTTTTGACCTTATTATGAAACCACTCTATGACAAAAATAAAAGGCTTATCTTATGAACAAAAATTAATTAAAGCTTTGAGAAAAGTACCTAGACCATTAATAGACAAAAAACACAATTTATTAATTTTCTTTAATGACGATAGGGCAAGAAGTAATCGAAGCAGATTTGGACATATTGCGGAATTAAGGCATGGGTTACTACCTAGTGATATTGATAGGATTCAAAAACACATCAACGATTCAAAACTAAAAAAAGACAAAAAAAGAACCGATACGTTTAATCTATTTATCAAAAGAAATAGTTATAATGACGAATATATTCAAATGTCGCTAGAAATTGAAGACTTAAATCTCAAGATTGCATTTGTAAAAACAATATTTATAACAAAGATTTATAAAATCTAGTTTCGATATTTGTATTTCTTGTTATAATAGAATTGTCAAAGGTGGAGATGTACGTCCTCTACGGTAGAAATACTTGAGAGCAAACGTCAGTGTACGACCACGGCGCACCAAAATACTAGTATTGGTGGTACAGGCGATCCAGGAAAGCACTGACCTGGTTGGCAAACAATTAATGGCTCTAATAGAGTCATTTTTTGTTGCAATAAAAATGTGGATAAAATCTAGTTCCGATATTTGTATTTCTTGTTATAATAGAATTGTCAAAGGTGGAAATGTAATGTCACTACGACAGCAATGTTGAATGTGATGTTCGGTGTACGACCACGGCGCACCAAAATACTAGTATTGGTGGTACAGAGCGATTCAGGAAAAGCACCGACCTGATTGATAAACAGATGATGACTCATTGAGTCATTTTTTGTTTCAATAAATCTAGAAATATTTGTATTTCTTGTTATAATAGAATTGCCAAAGGTGGAGATGTACGGTCACTACGGTAGCGCTACTGACTGTGACTCGTCAGCGTACGACCACGCCGCACTCTAGCCATAGGGTGGATGTCGGGGGATGCAGGTGGAAGGCTAATAGATGACCTCTAACGAAATAAGTCGCTTTCCTTAATGAGGCTGTCCTGCTTGGCAAACAATTAGTGGCTCTAATAGAGTCATTTTTTGTTGCTCATTTTGATAAAAGAATCTTCTTGATGATCCAGTTTTGGAATCGATGAGGAAGGATGTTTAAAAGAATAAGTAATGGGTTTCTATTTATTTTATAAATATATTTAGGTTTCTTCTTGTTTGCTATTTTATAAGCGAGATTAGCGATCTTTGATGGAGGGATCTTTTTACTTTCCACATTATCAACAATCTTTTTAAATCTTTCCGCATTATATCCATATAACTCAGTTTCTTGAGTGAATTTATCAAGCTTAGAAGTAGATACATCAAGTAAAGTAGTGGACACCGCTCCAGGACGGATAACAACTACTTGATAATCTAATAGTTGTAATTCCATTCTTAAAGAATAAGCGTATTTCTCAATCGTGGATTTAGTGATTCCATATAACCCGGTAAATGGAAGAGGGTCCAAAGGAGCAAGCTCACTACTTACAGTGATGATCTTTCCTTTCTTTTTTAATAGTGGAAGGAAGATTTTATTAAGTCGATAGATAGAAAAGACATTGATATCAAAAATACGGATGAAATCTTCTTCTTTCATTTCAATCAATGAATTGAGGTCATATATACCCGCCATTGAGATGATAGCGTCTATTTCATTTACTTCACTTTTGATTACATCAAATGCCTTTTTAATAGATTCTAAATCGCAAAGATTAGTGTTTATGTATTTGCTGTTTTCAATTATTTCTTTAGGAGCTTTGATATCTAACCCATAAACAAAATAGCCATTAGAGGCAAACTTTTTAGCGGTCTCTAGACCCATTCCTCCAGAAAAACCTGATAAGACGATTGCTTTCATGGCTTTATTATCTTATATCTAGGGAAGAATGTATATAGTCAAAATTAATGTTTAATAATAATTAAATGGTGACTATAATTATCTCGTTATGACTTGGAATGACGCTAGTGAAGTATTATTAGACGCGCTTAAAGATAGTGCGTTAGTGTTTGCTTTTGTCTTTCTTTTTCATGTATTGCTTTCCTTTATTGAAGATAAATTGTCCAATTTCTTAACCAATCATAAAAAGGGAGCGCCTTTTTTTGGCTCACTTTTTGGTCTAATTCCTCAATGTGGAACTTCCGTACTCGCTGCTGATTTATATTTAGCGAAATATATCACAATGGGTACCCTAACCGCAGTCTTTTTATCTTGTAGTGATGAAGCTTTAATTGTGCTTCTTACTCATCCAAATGAAAGAACGATTATGGTGTTACCACTTATTGCTTCTAAGTTTTTAATTGGATTCTTAGTTGGTCTATTAGTTGATTTATTTTATAAGAAGCAAGAAGTGATTAATCATGAAGAAGAGTTAGAAGATGTTACTTGTTCCACTCATCATCACCATGAAGGTAGTGTGAAACTTCATAAACATCTCCTTCATCCTTTGTTCCACTCTTTAGAAATATTTGCTTTTGTCTTTGTAATCAATGTCTCTTTAGGTCTTATTATTAAAGCGGTAGGAGAAGCTTTTTTTACTGATTTTATTACCTCTAATCGTTATTTATCTCCTCTATTTACTTCAGTAGTGGGGATGATTCCTAATTGTGCAGGTAGTGTTCTTATTTCTGAACTATATATTAAAAATGCGATTCCTTTTGGGGCATTACTAGCGGGTTTACTGATGAATGCGGGAATAGGAATGATGGTACTACTAAAAAGCAAAGGAGCTTTTAAAAAGACTTCTCTAATATTTGGTATATGTTTTATCACATCAATCTTTTTTGGCTATATGAGTAGTTTGGTTGAGTGGTTCATTTAAAAAAGAAAAATAACTTTATTTTTGCTATCGTTTTGTTATATACTTGCTTTGCGTTGGACCCATAGCTCAAAGGAAGAGCCCTCCGCTCATAACGGAGTTGTTGTAGTGTCGGGATCTACTGGGTCCACCAAAATGGAGATT
>CADBUF010000017.1 GCA_902797795.1 uncultured Erysipelotrichaceae bacterium | reverse complement strand
GAGAAGAAGAAAGGCAGAAAGGATTAGGGAATTTAACACCTAAGAAGGTAATACTTAAATCTTTCTTAACCATGATTATTTACCTCCCTAAATATTTCTTAACGGCATAGGCCACTTCTTTAGCGCCTCTAACCGCATAAACAACAGTCTTTTCACCGCTACCGATATCACCACAAACGAAGACTTTGCCGCCTGCGTTAGTGACTTCTTGCATCTTATTAACTTCTAAGCCAAGTAGACCAGCTTCAGTATATTGACCAACCGCGAGTAAGATTAAATCAGCTTTAACTTCGAGTTTGCTAGGAACGAAACGATGTTGGAAGACAACTTTCTTTCCTTTAAGGGCCACTGGAACAAAGCCATCAATAATAGAGACGCCTTGTTCTTGAGCACCTTGAAGTTCTTTCTTACTAGCTTTGAATTCTTCAAAGGTTTCATAAACAACATCAGTAACTTGTTTAACGCCTAAGAGTTTAAGTGTAGTGACTGTATCCATAGCGACGTCACCACCACCGATAACTAAGACGTTTTCAGGTACTTTAATGTTACCTTTTCTACGTTTTGCTTCATGTAAGAAGTCAACAGCAGTCTTAACAAATCTCTTACCAGCAAAAAGTGGTAAGACTTTGCCTTTATTATGTCCAACAGCGACGACTACCGCGTCATATTCTTTCTTTAATTTTTCTAAATCACTAACTGGTGAATTAAGTAAAATTTCAACGCCTAATTTTTCAATGCGTTTGATTTCCTTATCAACAACCGCGTTTGGTAAACGATATTCAGGAATACCATATCTAAGATAACCACCTGCTTTTGCGTCTTTTTCAAAGACGGTGACTTTATAGCCTTCCATAGCAAGATTACCAGCGATAGAAAGTCCAGCAGGACCACTACCAACAACGGCCACTTTCTTACCATTAAGTGGTTTAGCTTCTAAGATATTCATCTTTAAAGCATCTTCATAATCAGTGACGTAGCGTTGAATTCTTCCAATATCAATTGGTTTATCAATACCACTTCTAGAACATCCTTGTTGGCAATATCTTTCGGTTGGACAAACACGAGCACAGATAGCACCTAAGATGTTATTGATTCTTACTGTTTCTGCCGCGCCTTTGAAGTTTCTAAAACGCACAGAACGAATAAATTTTGCTGGATCGGTTCCAGCAGGACACGCTTTCGAACATGGAGCGTCATGACAAAGAAGGCATCTACTTGCCTCTTCCATCACGAGTTTAGGTGTATAACCTGCTTCATATTCTTTTAAGTACTTTTCGGACATTAAAAATCCTCCTATTTAGTATCAAAAAGAAATACCTATCTATTATTTTATAGTAAAAATTTCTATAACTGAATATATAAAATAAAAATAGAACTTCTAATTCTATTTCTATTTATGCTTGTTATTAATTTCTAGATAGATATTACTAATCTTTTTTGCCCACTTATCTGGAGCATATTGACTAGATAACTTCTTCGCATTTTCGATAAGCTTTCTATTGTTAGAGAAAAGTGCTTTTTCAATACGTTCTGCCCACTGGTAGAAATCTTTATATAAATAAGCGTTATATCCATCAATAAAGACACCTTCGATAGCCTTATCTTCTTTAGCCAAGATGAGCGTACCGCAGCTAGCAGCCTCAAAATATGTTAAACCTTGAGTTTCAAAGTTAGATGCGGTCACAAAGACATCAAATAAAGCGTAATAATATTTGAGCTTGGTATATTCAATCTCACCAACAAAGATTACATATTCTTCTAAATTAAGCTTTTTAATCGACTTCTTTAAGGCTTTTAAAGCGTCCCCTATACCGACAATCATAAAGACGATATTTGGAATTTCTTCTTTAATACGAGCGATATATTCGAGGGTTTCCACGATATTCTTTTCAGTAGAAACTCGCCCGATATAGCCAAGAACCTTCTTCTTTTTTAATCCGTATTGGTTTTTAAGTTTATTAATATAAGCAATATCATCCTTACTAATTTTGAAGCAATCGTGGTCGATTGAACTTGGAATAATACGGATGTCTTTAGCTTTGCTTTCACTAATTAATATTTCATAACTTTTTAAAGAGGGAACAGTGATCACTGGACATTCCTTATAAACACGAGAAAACACTAAATCACGAGCGGTGCTATAGGTAAAATCACCAAAAAGTTTACCAAATTTACGTTCGTAATATAGTTTCCATAAAGTGTGATAAGAATATAGCATTTTTACCCCACTATAACGGGATAACCATAATCCGATTTGACCCATCGAATATTCGGTGTGCAAATGGAGATAATCAAATCCAAATGTAGATAATTGTTTTGCATTCTTTTGGAAGGATAAATTTTTTAGAATATGTAAGTCCTTGTGTCCTTTGATTAAAGAAGCACTACTACTCATAACTGGGATATATCCACTAGGAAGGTTATCAAGTGGTTCCTTTTTATCCCATAGAGCTACGATATAAACTTTATAACCTAATTTTTCTAATTCGTTTTTAAGCAAACCAACAACAACCGCAACCCCATTAACAAATAAAGGAAAGACATCGCTAAGAAGAGCGACTTTCTTTTTAAGTGGTTTATCTTCAATCACATTAAAGACGTCTTCAAAAAATTCCTGATTATATATTGCTTCTTCAGGTAAATAAGTATCTTCACAGTTACCAACAATAATGTCACTTTGAATCTTCTTATATGCTTTTTCAACGTCAACAGACATCTTGTGCTCATAAAATAAGAAGTGACTAGTCGCTGGATAGGAGAAATATTGAACGTGCGAATTATTGTGGGCTTTTTCAAACATTGCAAAGCGAGAATCAATATCCACCATGCCGTCGAATTGGCCAAAGAATAAATAAGTAGGCGATTTATAATCTAACAATTCTCTTCCAAGAACGTTAGTCCCATCACGATATTGATTAACAGGAGACACTAAAAGATATTTTGAAACAATTTTATTCCTATTCTTTTGAAGTTTAGTGGCAAGTAAAGCTCCTACTCCAAAAGAAAGCATAATTATTTCTTTACCTTTAATGACTTTTTTTGAAATTGATTCAATAATTAATCTTTCAAAAACCTTACCGAAATAATTAAAGAATAAGATGCGGTCCCCTTTAGAGACTAATTTATAAATTACTACCTGATAACCACGGTCCACAAAAGGTTTAAGAAGATCAAATTGATGAGTAATTCCATCGTCAGTGAAAAGAGGAAAAACAATCGCTTTATTGCTTTTAGAAGCACTATTAATTGAAATTACTTCAAAATGGCTTTTCTCAGCTTCTAAAGTATAGGTTTTAATCGTCTTCTTAAATTCGCGTTTATACATCTTAGTTTAATTATAATTAATATTCTTTTTTTAATGAACATTTTTAACAAAAAAGAGACTTTTGCTAAGAAAAGTCCCTATTTTAAGTATGAATATTAGTCGACCCAAGTAACTAACACGACTGGGGCGTCATCACCACGTCTATTTTCAAGTTTAAGACGACGGGTGTAACCACCATTACGTGATTTGAATTTTGGACCAATGACATTAAAGAGTTTATCAAGCGCGGAAACTCCTTCACTAGCTTCGATATTTCTTACGAATCTAGCCGCTTGACGTTTCGCATTCATCACATCTTCTTTTTTAGTAAGAGACACTAAGCGATCTGCTTCTTTAACAACGTCACGACTAACAGCTTCAGTAACCTTCACGGATTCATGAATGATTAAATCGGTAACGACATTACGAAGCATGTTTTCATATTTGCTTTTGGTATAAGCG
>CADBUF010000016.1 GCA_902797795.1 uncultured Erysipelotrichaceae bacterium | reverse complement strand
AGTAGTTTGACGTTGCATACAATTAATCCTCCTTTACCAAACTAACTTATTCCTTACCGGGGACTTCATTATTTTTGGCTTGTGCCGTGTAAAATATTACTATTTTTCACCACTCTAAATCAACAAATATTTGATTTAATTAAAAATCAAAAAGAGAACACAAAAAAAGAACCCTTAGGGTTCTTGTGTATAACTACTCATCAAGGGTCAATTTAATTCAATTCGTATAATATTACCTTGTGTATATTCACTACCTATATACAAAGTATATGAAAAGCAACCAGCCAAAGTCGGCCAGTTGCTATATTAATATTATTAAATATTAAAGTGATTTAATGAATTTCTTTTTGGTGAGAACCATGTTCACGATTACTGCACCCGCGATAACAAGTGAGAAGACGATAAGTAAGATGGATGAACCACCAAATTTATACATATCAGTCGCGTTAGCTTGATTCATACTAGCAACCACCATCGCATCACCCACGATACCAGCGACAAAACCACTGCAAAGCGAGAAGAGAGTGAGTAAGTTATTTCTTCTTATAATTAAGAAGTAAAGAGCAGCAAATAGTCCCATGATAGAAAGAATAGAGAACACTAAACCAGTAATCGCTAAACCTTTGCCTGCTTCATTCATTTGAATAACTTGTTCAATTGCCGAAAGCGAGCAAATATTTCCTTCCACCCCAGTAGTTTCAAAAACGACAACTCTAGATAAAGAGACGATTGAAAGTACCACTAAGAAGATAGAAGCAGCGCCTAGTAAGGAACGAGAAACAATTGGTCCTTTTTCAAAGATTGCGGATAAAATCGCGTGGATTGCTAAAGAAGAGAATCCGACTAAAACCGCCGCATACATCATTCCAGTACCCCAACCAAAGTTAACAAAAGTTTTTAAACCCAAAACTTCAGTTGTTGCAGTGTATCTACTAGCAACCATAGCTAAGTATGGGAAAACACAAAGCAACGCTAAAGTGAATAATTTACGGTCAGCGCGTCTATTGTACATAATCGCTTTAACGTTTTTTATCACTGATAAAGTCGCTAAGAAACCAAATCCAAGGACACCACCAAAATAGAAGATGTTTTCAAAGACATGAAGGAAGATTTCAAATCCTTTATATCCACCTTCTGGAAGGTTTTTAAGATTACCAGCTTCTTTTCCAAAGAAGTAGGCAATACTTTGTTGGTTATAAACACTACCAAAGCAACCAATTAAAAGAAGAAGGATCACTAAGAAAGTTGTGCTCGCAAAAGCGATATTAATAATCTTATTTACTAAATCATAAGATTTTTCTTTCTTTTGTTTAGGAGCCTTCGCCTTTTTCTCTTTTGCTTCAGGCTCATCATTAAATGGAGATGATTTCTTATTAACAACATAACCTTTGTCTATAAATTTCTCTCCGCATTTTGGACAGAACTTCGCATCATCATCTAAGACTTCTCCACATTTTGGACAAACTTTTTGTCTTTCAAGTTTAAATCCACAAGAAGGACAGAATTTGTCATCTTCAGTAATGACCGCCCCACATTTTGGGCAGACATCTTTACTTAAAAGTTTTTCGCCACATTCAGGGCAAAAATTTAAGTCATCATCAAAACTCTTGTTGCAATTAGCACAAAATTTCATATGATCGACCTCCAAAAAAATATTGACGTAATCTAAAAACATTATATTAATAATAAGTATTACGCGCAAGAAAGAGGAAACAAAAAGAACGGAAATCCCGCTCTTTTGGTTTTATAAATAACTAATTATTTAACGTTATGGTAGACGTTTTGGACATCTTGAAGCTCATCAAGCATATCACAAAGTTCATTGAATTTTCTTAAATCTTCAGGATCAGTAATTTCAATTGGATCATTAGCTAAGAAAGAAATTTCCGCAGTATCAAATTCAGTGATGCCCATTCCGTTAAGTACTTCTCTAGCAGCAGAGAATGCTTCAGGAGCCACTAAAACTTCGATTTCGCCATCTTCACAAGTAACTTCTTTAACATCAACATCGCCTAAGATAAGATTTTCTTCAACTTCATCTCTATTTTCACCTTTGAAATCAAAGATACCAGTTTCAGTGAAATTAAATATAGTAGAACCTAAGTGACCACCTTTTTTAGTAACCGCAGTACGAACTTCCACTAAAGCACGATTAGTGTTATCAGTTAAAGTATCAATAATGAATAAGCTTCCACCTGGACCAAAGGCTTCATATCGACCTTCTTCATAGCTTTCAGCAGATCCACCTTTAGCTTTTTGAATCGCTCTTTCAATAACATCTTTAGTGACGTGTTGTCCTTTCCATTTTTCAATCGCAGAACGTAACGCTAAATTGCTATCTGGATCAGGAACTCCACTTTTAGCGGCCATATAAATTTCTTTACTGGCTCTCATAAATAATGCGCTTCTAGCAGCGGCAGTAGCCGCCATTGCTTTTGCTCTAACTTCGTGTGCTCTACCCATAAATTACACCTCTTTTTTTCCGAAAAATAATATCACACTTATTTACTAAATAAAATATCTAATACTCAACTTCTAATAACGCTAGTCCACATGCAGGCGCTTTATAACTCACAATGTTTCTAGGACTATCGTCACTTAAAAGCTCGTCAATTTTACTAATATCTAATTTCTTATCAACAACACGTAAAGCGGTACCGATAATAAATCTAATCATATATCTCATAAAACCATCACCTCTTAAAGTGATGTTAATAATGGAGTTATGGTCATTAACCTCAATGTTATAGATTTCTCTGACAAAATTGTCCTCATCTTCTTCTTTAGATGTAAAATTCTTAAAATTATGAACACCAACAAAGTGGGTTAACACTTCTTTAAGTAAATCGACATCAATTTTCTCTGGATGAAGGAAGGTTGTGTCATATAAAAACGGATCTTTTGAATCTTGAACAATGGTATAGACATAAATTTTAGCTTTAGCAGAATAGCGGGCGTGAAAATCATCTTCAACTTCTTCTAAATCATCGATTTTGATATCATTTGGAAGCATCATATTGATGGAATATAGTAGTCTATCTAAATCAAGTTCCTCGACCTCAACATCAAAATGAAATTTTTGACCAAATGCATGAACTCCAGCGTCAGTTCTACCCGCTCCATAAATGGTAATTGGACGATTAAAAAACTGAGATAATTTATCTTCAATCACTTCTTGCACAGTAATGACATTTGGTTGCCTTTGCCAGCCAAAGTAATTAGTGCCTCGATAACAAACACTTGCAAAAATTCTCATAAAATCTCACTTAAAAATTAGGTTTTGCATGGAAAATCCAATAAATGAAGTCAACATTCATATACTTCTTATCTAAGATGAGGAACGTTAACATCGCTCCAAAAATAGCCACCACAAAGACAAATCCAACTAGGTCAACAAAGTGGAAAGAGAGGATACGATATCTACTTCTTTTTCCATATGGGTCATAGCCTCTAGCCTCCATTGCGTTAGATAATTCTTCTGAGCGACTAATCGCAGAGACAAATAAAGGAATAACTAAAGAAATTAACGCTCTTACTCGTCTAATAAGTCCACCGTGATTAAAATCAACACCACGAGAGGATTGAGCCTTCATAATTCGCTGGGTTTCGTCTAATAAAGTTGGGATAAAACGTAACGCAATACTTAAAGTCATCGCCACGATATGACTAGGGAATCTAACTATCTTAAGTGGAGTCATATACCATTCTAATGCATAGGTTAAATCCATAGGCTTTGTTGTACTTGTTAATATCATGGTTATCATAATCATCATGACTAGACGGAAAATAATATAACCAGCTTGTACAAATGCATCATAATTAACCGCATAATTACCTATATGAAAAGCAATATGGTCCGCGTTATAGGCAGGATTAGGAATAAAGATATAAATAATCATCAAAAATAAGATGAGTATCCACATCATTGATAAACTCTTAAATAAGGATTTAAAGGAAACATGTGCTAAAAGCATAATTCCAATTAAAATCAAAAATTGGAAGCCAGTAAGAATTAACGCGGTTGACCAGGTTGACACTCTAAAGAAGATAGAGACGAGAAGTAAAATCATCATCAATATCTTGTTACGAGGATCAAGACGATGGACAACTGTGTTAAATGGGACGTAGCGGCCAAAAGTTAGATTATTCATTTTAATCCTTTCAGTTGAGCTGCTAAGTCATCAACATTTTTAATTTTTGATATATCAACACCCACTCCATGTTCTTTTAGTAAAAGAGCAAAGCTAAATAAAGCAGGAATATCAATTGAATAAGAAGAGACGTCACCTGCAAATAAATCACTTGGAGTGCCACTAAAGGCTAACTTCCCTTCATTAAGTACAACTACATGGTCACTACGATTTAAAACGATGTTCATATCATGAGTAACGATAATAATAGTCTTACCTTGTTTATTAAATTCTTTTATTAAATTAAGGATTACTTCACTACCTTGAGGGTCAAGACCTGCTGTAGGTTCATCTAAAATCAAGACATCAGGTTCTAGTACAATTATACCAGCAATCGCAACTCTTCTTTTTTCTCCACCGGAAAGTTCAAAAGGAGAACGTTTATAAAAGCTTTTATCAATACCAACTTTGCTTAATGCCTCATGAGCCTTTTTAATTGCATCTTCATCTTTATAACCATAATTCCTTAGTCCAAAAGCCACATCTTTTTCGACAGTTTCTTCAAAGAGTTGATATTCAGGGAATTGGAAAACAATCGAGACGTGCTTACGTAATTCTTTGATTTTCTTAAGTTTCTTTAAATTAGAAGTAACAATAAAATCACTAATTTCAATTGATCCACTTGTTGGGGCAATTAATCCATTAAGTGTTTGAATTAAAGTAGATTTCCCGCTTCCTGTATGACCAACAATAGAAGTGATTTTTCCTTCTGGTATTTCAAAAGATATATCATGAAGAGCCTGAACTTCATTAGGAGTTTTTTGTAAATAGACATAAGAAAGATGATTTATTTTGATTGCCATATCATCTCTCCTAATTCTTCTAATGTATTTTTATCAGTAACGTTATAACCAAGTTCTTGTAGTTTCTTTTTAAGTTCAACCACAAAAGGAACCTTAAGGTTATATTTATTAATTAGTTCTCTGTTTTTAAATAATTCAATCGGCTTACAAGTTAAGACAATTTCTCCTTTATGCATAAGGATAATCTTGTCGCTATTATAAGCTTCTTCAATATCATGAGTAATTGAGATAATAGTAAGGTTAGGATTCTCTATTTTCATTCTCCTTACTAAAGAGAGAATCTCACTCTTACCATTAGGATCTAACATACTAGTGGACTCATCAAGAATTAGAATATCAGGATTCCTTACTAACGCGGTTGCAATTGCCACTCTTTGTTTTTGACCACCAGATAAATAAGATGGTTCTTTAGTTAAATAATCAAGCATTCCAACTTTAGAAGCATATTCTTTAACTTTACTAATCATTTCCTCTCTAGGCATATTCATGTTTTCTAAAGAGAAAGCGATATCATCTTCAACAGTGGCCCCAATAAATTGGTTATCAGGGTTTTGAAAAACAATAGCAACTTTGTTTCTAATAGTCTGTAAATTCTTTTTATTGAGTTCTAAATCATTAACAATAATTGTTCCTTTTGAAAAAGGTAATAAACCAAGGATAAGTTTTGCTAATGTGGATTTACCACTACCATTATGACCAACGATAGAAACATACTCCCCTTTATCTAAAGATAAAGAGACACCTTTTAGAATCGGATCAACCCCATTATATGAATATGTTAAATCTTTAATCTCAACGCTTTTCACGCGGTTAATTATACACGATATTTTGATTAATCTTTAGATTTATACAAAATATTGATAATTTTCTTTCGTGTTCTTTTAATTTTGTTATAAATAATCCCATAAGTTATATGGAAATGTTCCGCGGTTTGTTTAAAGCTATTTGAGCTCACATAGTAAAGAAAAACAGCGATATCTTCTTGAGGTATGTGATTCCTTGGATCATATAAGAAATCCATTATTTCCTCTAAGGCAAGATATTCGCTGGCGTCATTTTTACTATATATTCCATTGGACATGACAATCGTGTCTTCGTTCTCTTTACTCAAATAGAAATTCTTGTATAACCCATTAGTACGATAATAAATCGACTCTTTTTCAATCGCGTTAATCATTTCATTAGACGCAACAGATGTCCAATAGGTGTTAAATTTCACTTCAAAGTTATAAGTGTTAATAGCCACCATTAAGGAGTATAGGCCTATTTGCACTAAATCCGCTTTTTCAACTCGACTAGTACGACAAAAATCACGATAATAGCGACACGCTAAAAGTTCTGATTTTTTTTCGATATCGTCCTACGAGCTCGTGGATTGCGTCATTATCACCATTTTTAAAGGGCACAATTAAATCTTCGTCAGGGACGTTAACGAATCTATTCATAAATCTCCTTTCTTCTATAGAAAAGAGATCCTATTAATTAACTTCTAATTCTGGATAAAAGGATGCCTGTTGCTACTGAAGCATTTAATGAATTAACGTGGCCATATTGAGGAATCTTCACAACATAATCAGAATTCTTAACAACAAGAGGAGAAACTCCTTTACCTTCGCTTCCAATTACTAACGCAACTGGAAAATCATATTTAATCTTACTGTAATCAATTTTTGCGCTTCCATCAGTGGAAACAATCCAAAAACCGTTATCTTTAAGTTTTTGAATAGTTTGATTTATGGAACTAATTAATGCAACAGGGACATAATTAATCGCTCCCGCGCTACTTTTAGCAACGGTCGCATTAAGTTGAACTGAATTATGTTTAGGTAAAAGAACACCACTTACATTAAAAACATCACAACATCGTAAGATTGCGCCGAGGTTATGTGTATCATTAATGCCGTCAAGAATAACAAGAACTGGAATATCAACTTTTCTAGATCTTCTCAATATCTCGTCAAGATCAAGGTATTCATAAGGCTTAACTTCAGCAACAATGCCTTGATGAACACCTCCATTAGATTTTGATGTTAGTTCATTATTTGAGACGACCTTAATATATGGTTTATATTGTTCAAAAAGAGGGTTAATTTCTTTATCAGAAAAACCAGGAGCAATAAAAACCTTGGATACACGTCCAGATCTTAGGGCTTCCTTAACAGGATTCCTTCCATAAACAATGTTGGAGTTCTCACTTTTCATTTGGTCTCTTCTCTTACATTATACCTTTTGAAATGAGTTGTTGACGCAATATATCTGATTGCGTAAAATCTTTATTTTCTTTACTAATTAAATAGTTTTTGTAGATATTTTTATCATTTTCATCCATTTTTACGTATGGAATATCAAGCCCAAGAACACTAAACATGTCTAATAGAGATTTAAAGATATCATTAACCTTTTTATAGTCAATTTCTTTAACTCTAATTTCTTGATTAGCAAGTTTAATTAAGTTATAGATTTCCGTAAGAGCGTTCGCGGTATTTAAATCATCCGCTAAAGCAAGCAAAAATGGTTCAATGTAGGTTGGCTTACCATCTTCTATATTAACTGGTCCAGTTTGAAGTTTTAAGGCGAGTTGTTTGACCACCATCTGCATTTTATTAACTTCTTGAATTGCAGCCGCTACAGTTTCATCAGTGAAATTCACTGGTTGGCGATAATGGGCGCTTAATATAACTAGTCTAGTAACTGCCCCGCCATATTTTTCAATCATGTCTTTCGCATAGATTACATTGCCTAAACTCTTAGACATCTTTTCATTACCGAAGTTGATGAAAGCATTATGCATCCAATATTTAGCAATTTTATTGCCATGAGTGGCTTCACTTTGAGCGATTTCATTTTCATGATGTGGGAATTTAAGATCATAGCCTCCACCATGAACATCGATAAAATGACTTGGGAAAATTGAATCAATCATGACACAGCATTCTGTGTGCCAGCCTGGACGACCATTTCCCCATGGAGAAGGCCAATTAATTCCTTCGCTTGTTTTCTTCCATAAAGCAAAATCTAAAGGAGATTCCTTTTGGTTATTTTCTTCTATACGAGCACCGACTTTGAGGTCTTCGACACTAATTCCGCTGAGCGCGCCATAATCTTTGATTTTAGAAACTCTAAAATAGACATCACCGTCTACTACGTAGGCTGCACCAATCTTTACTAGATTATCAACGTAATCAATAATCTTTTGGATATATTCAGTGACTTTAGGAGTAATAGTAGGAACTTCACTACCAATCGCTTTTGTGGCCTTTTTAAATTCCTCAATATAGAATTCTGTTAATTCTTTTTCACTTTTATTTTCTTTCTTTGCTTCCTTGATGATTTTATCATCAACATCGGTGAAGTTAGAGACATATGTAACTTTATAACCAACATAGGACAAAAATTTTCTAAAGACATCAAAAACGACAACTGGTCTCATATTGCCAATGTGTGGATAGTTATATACTGTAGGTCCACAGACATACATTGAGACTTCATTTTCTTTTAAAGTCTTAAATTCTTCGATTTTATTTGATAAGGAGTTATAAATTTTAATTTCCATATGAGAGATTATAACATCTAAGTAAATTTCATTACTTATTTTTGATAACTTTTTTATGTTTTCTAATAACCATAATAGCTAAAGAGATAAGGATTAACGCTCCAGAGATGGTAAATAAAACAATACTTGTCGCGTTAATATCTCCTCCACAACCTTTGCTTGGTTCATCAGGTGTAGGAGTTGGAGTAGGAACTGGTTTATCTTTAACAGTGACTTTAAAGGTACTAGTTTTAGTAATATCTTCTTCAGTGTAACTAACAGTTATTATGTATTCACCAGCGTGATCAAATTTAGGAGCGTCCACTTCCACTAAATCGGTTACATCTTCTTCATAGCCAGATTCATAGTAAGCAATAACCATCATGCCTTCTAAATCTAATTCTTCATCAACATAATAAATAGTCTTATAAGGTTCATACATAATAGTAATCGCACTTAAGTCATCAACAATATCAGTAACATTAACAGTAAAAGTATCAGAGACAGTGATTTCACCTTCGCTATAAGTAACTGTTACTTCTATTTCCCCTTCTTCAGTAAAGGTTAGTGGAGAATAAGTAACATAACTAGTAACATCTTCTTCTGATGGATCACTATAATGAGCAATAACCACAATACCGGTTGGGTCTAATATTTCGTTTATTTCGTACTCTAACTTGTTAGGATATTCTTTAATTTCAATTGATTCTAATACTGGTTCAAGTGGTCTTTCTAAAACATTAACAGTAAAGCTATCAGTCATAGTAACTTCATCTTCTGTGTAGCTAACAGTAATTGTGTTTTCGCCTAAAGAAGTGAGTTCTGTTGGGCTATAGCTAACTAAATTGGTAATATCTTTATCATATTCTTCATTATCGTAATAGGCCATAACAAGGATACCACTAGGATTTAAAGAGTCACCTTGATAGTAATTAACTTTGGTTGGTAATTTCATTACTTCAATTGCCTCAAGTACTGGTGGGACATATTCACTTACAGAGACGGTAAATGTTGCGGTAGCGCCCTCATAAGAAATAGTGACAACTTGATCACCGACATTTTCCAGTTTAGTGATATTTGCAGTAACACTATTACTAACATCTTTAGTGGATGTATCTTCATATGTCGCGGTCACTTTAATGCCACTTAAATCCAATTCTTCATATTGGATGTAATTTCTTTTAGTAGGTAATTTATCAATTGTGATACTACTTACTTTAGGGGTATTACCAGGATAAACTTTTTTACATGCTTCTTTGACCGAGGAAGAGGCACTATCACCAAAAATCATCCACGCATATTCAGGATGGTCCACAAATGGATTGCGGTTCTTTTGTTTTGATGTTTCGGAAAAATCATTACGATATCCTTCAGAAACATCTGGTTTATCTTCCATATGCCACTTTAAAAGCGTGTCATAACTTTCAAATACATTGGTAACATTTGGTAAATTTGAGTAATGGTTTTTATAGGCCACCCAAACATACATAACGATACGAGCAACATCACCTTTAACGGAATCTAAAGGCATAAATTTACCGCCACCGTTATAACCATATTCCATACCTTGATAAATTAATGGACTACTTTTAGATACCTCTCCATATTTATCATTGCTACGTTTATTATTTGTGTCATTGTATGTTGGTCTAATATGAAGGATATCAGTTCCGGCTTGACCCTTTCCCCAGCAACCCCCAGAGTTAGCTTGAGGCCAGACATGTTCTCTATTCCATGATTTAGCTGCATTTTTAGTAACAGAATCTCTAGTATAGAGATAAATCATATTTTTGCTATTTGTGGGATCTTCATCCGCGGATTGAAGAATCGTTGATAAAGTTTCTGGTCCGCTGCTGCTATATGAATACCAGCCATCAGGATAAATATGAGGAGTAAGAGCCTGTCTAAGAGAGCCATTTAATCCTTCTCCAGTCGCAGTGATTGAATCATAATAATGACCACTATAAGTGTATTCATCAAAATTGTCCTTATGCTGAGTCGCATAAGTAACAACAACTTCTTCTTTGACACTATTAACTAAAATCGGGGTAGCCCCAATAGCTAACGCTGATAAAACGATCGATGCTAAAAATCTCTTTTTCATATAAATAACCCTTTGAGTAATTCCATTATATATTTATATATAAGTTAAGTAAACATAGAAAAATGCGCTTTACTAAGCGCATTTAACTAAGATGTTTGTTTTTACTTAACTTCAGGATATTTTTCCCTGTTCGCTTCATAGGAAGTATGTAATAATTCTTCCGCTAATTCGCTACCAGGTTTTCCTAAGAAATTCTTATATAAAGCTTGAATGTCCTTATTATTGTGAGATTGTCTAACAACTTGTTTTTCATCTTCACGATATAAGACACTTGCTCTTTTGGCTTTATAAGTATCTAAGATGTCATCATCTTCATTTGGTAAGAAGAGAGGTTTAACAAATGGTTGACCACCACCGTTAATACATCCACCAGGACAGCACATGATTTCAATAAAGGCATATGGGGATTTACCTGCTTTTACTTCATCAAGTAATTTCTTGGCGTTTTTCATACCACTAGCGACCGCCACTTTAATTGTGGTGCCGTTGATATCAAGCGAAGCTTCCTTAACACCTTCTAAACCACGAACAGCCTCAAAATTGATCTTTTCATGTTCTTTACCAGTGAGCCAGAAATATGTGGTTCTTAAGGCCGCTTCCATAACACCGCCAGTGACACCGAAGATAACTCCAGCCCCGCTATATTCGCCAAGAAGGTCATTATCAAATTCTTCTTCTGGTAAACGACTCCAGTTAATTCCACTACGCTTAATGAGTTTAGCGAGTTCTCTTGTAGTTAAAACCGCGTCGACATCATTAGGCATTTCTTTTCTTTGTCTTTCATATTTTTTAGCAACACAAGGCATGATGGAAACGACATATAAGTCATTTGGATCGATATCATGAGTTTTAGCGAAATATGATTTCACAATCGCACCCACCATCATATGTGGTGATTTACATGTTGAAACATGTGGGATGAGTTCTGGATAATAATATTCAAGATAATTAATCCATCCTGGGGAACAAGAAGTAATTTGAGGTAAAGTACCTTTATGTTTAATTCTTTCAAGAAGCTCATTCGCTTCTTCCATGATGGTTAAATCAGCACCGAAGTTTGTATCAAAGACACGGAAGAATCCAAGTCTATGTAAAGCAGCAACCATCTTACCAGTACCTGGAGTACCAATCTTTTCGCCAAATTCTTCAGCGATAGCCGCTCTCACCGCAGGAGCGGTTTGAACAACAACTTTTTTACCAGATTTAAGCGCTAAATCGACTTTTTCAATTTCAGAGTGTTCCATTAACGCACCAGTAGGACAAACGTTCACACATTGACCACATTGTAAACATGGAGAATTAGCAAAGCTACGATTACCGACTGGAGAAACAATGGTCTTAAATCCACGGTTTTCAAAACCTAAGATAGAAATACCTTGGGCTTCTTTACATCTTTCAATACATCTTCCACATAAAATACATTTTGATGTATCTCTAATTAAGCCAGGTGCAAGAGTGTCAATTGTCGCAGGAGTTTGACTTCCTTCATACATATGATCTCTAGCCCCGACGAGTTTAGAAACTTCTAATAATTCGCAGTGTCCGTTTTTCTCACATTGTAAGCAGTTCTTATGGTGATTAGAAAGGATGAGTTCCACACTCGCTCTACGAGCTTCAACAGCTTTAGGAGAAGAAATAATAATTTCCATTCCTTCATTAACTGGGTAGACACAGCTAGCAACAAGTCCTCTTGCCCCTTTCACTTCCACTAAACAGACACGGCAACTTGCTCTAGAACATTTACCGTTATTGAAGGCACATAAAGAAGGAATATTGAAACCACATTTTTTTGCAGCTTCTAAGATTGTTAAACCACTTTCAACTTGGAATGGTTGTCCATCAATTTTAATGTTAACAAGTGACATAAGTTTTTCCTCCTTCCTTAATCCTTAATAACTGCACCGAAGCGGCAGTTAGATTGACATAATCCACATTTGACACAGTTGGTTGGGTCAATTCTATGGACACGCATTGGTAAGTTAGCAGGCTTACCAGCTGGAACGATATCAGTTTTGATGATGGTGTTAGCAGGACAATTACGAGCGCACATACCACAACCAACACATTTATCTTCCAAAATCTTATATTGCATTAAGCTCTTGCAAACATGAGCAGGACATTTCTTATCTACAATGTGAGCAACATATTCATCGTAGAATGCATTCATTGTAGAAAGGATTGGGTTAGGTGCAGTTTGACCTAAACCACATAAGGAGTTGCTCTTAATGACGTTAGCGAGGTTCTTGAGTTCTTCAAGATCCGCCATAGTGCCTTTACCATTAGTAATCTTCTCTAAGAGTTCTAAGCATCTCTTAGTGCCAATACGGCATGGAGAACATTTACCACAGCTTTCATCACAAATGAATGTCATATAGAATTTAGCGACGTCAACCATACAGTTGTCTTCATCCATAACAATCGCACCACCTGAACCCATCATTGAGCCAGCCGCGATTAAGTTGTCATAATCAATTGGAGTGTCTAAGTCTTTTTCAGTTAAACATCCTCCAGAAGGACCACCGGTTTGAATCGCTTTAAATTTCTTGCCATTAGGAATACCGCCACCGATATCAAAGATAAGTTGACGTAAGGTAACTCCCATTGGGACTTCCACTAAACCGACATTATTAACTTTTCCACCAAGAGCGAACACTTTGGTACCTTTAGATTTTTCAGTACCGATTTTGGCGTATTCACTTGCTCCGTGAAGAAGAATATAAGGAACATTAGCGAGAGTTTCAACGTTATTAATAACAGATGGTTTTCCCCATAAACCTTTAACTGCTGGGAAAGGAGGACGTGGACGAGGCATACCTCTTTGACCTTCAATAGAGTTAAGGAGGGCAGTCTCTTCACCACATACGAATGCACCAGCGCCTAAACGGATATGGCATCTAAAGGAGAAATCAGTTCCTAAGATGTTATCACCAAGAAGACCAATTTCTTCACATTGTTTAATCGCGTTCTTAAGTCTATTAACCGCGATTGGGTATTCCGCACGGATATAGAAATAACCGTTTTTAGCACCAATCGCATAAGCTTCAATCATCATACCTTCGATAACATTAATTGGGTTACCTTCGATAATTGAACGATCCATGAACGCTCCTGGATCACCTTCGTCACCATTACAGACGACATATTTTTCATCGCTTTGGACGTCGTAAGCAAATTGCCACTTTCTTCCAGTTGGGAAGCCAGCGCCACCTCTACCACGAAGACCACTATTAAGGACTTCGGTGATAACCTCTTGACGAGACATATGAAGAGCCTTGTTAAGAGCTAAGAAAGCACCATGACCTATTGCTTCATTAATATCTTCTGGGTTAATTTCAGCGTTACCCTTTAAAGCGATATCTCTTTTTTGAAGTTTGTAGAAGTTAATATCATGTTGTTTAGCAACACGGGCTTTGGTTTGAGGATCAACGAATAATAATCTTTCAACCACTTCTCCGCCTAAGATATCTTTTTCAATGATTTCATTGGCATCTTCCACTTTCACTTTAGTGTATAAAGTTTCTTCTGGGAAGATTTTCACGAATGGACCTTGAGAACAGAAGCCAAAACATCCAACGATATTCGCGGTTACTTTTCCTTCTAAACCTTTTTCCTTAATAAGACTGTTTAATCTATTTAAGAGTTCTTGGCTATTAGAAGATAAACAACCAGTGCCACCGCAGACAACGATCGCACGTTTTCCATCTTCGCAGTGGAATTTCTTTTCTAAACAAGAAGCGAGATGTTCGTGATTTTTAATTAATTCATCACTTGTTTTAATCTTAATCATGATTATTGAGCCTCCCTACTTCTATATTCTTTGATAATATTTTCAACTTGACTGACTTGGACCATTGGATAAACTTTGCCGTTAATGGAGACGGCTGGGGCAATTGCACACGCACCAACACATCTAAGAGCATCAAGAGTGAATAATCCATCTTCACTAGTTTCTCCTGGTTTAATCTTCAAGAGTTCTTCAAATTTGTCTAATACGAGTTGTGAACCTTTAACGTAACAAGCTGTTCCTAAACAAACACCGATGACATATTTTCCTTTTGGGGTGAGTGAGAAGAAAGAATAGAAGGTGACAACACCATAAATCTCACTTGTAGGAATGCCAGTTAATAAAGAGACTAATTCTTGAACTTCTAAAGGGATATAACCATATTCCTTTTGAATATCAGAAAGAATCATCATTAATGGAGTTCCTTCGTCCTTATAACGGTTAACTATTTCTGTGATTTGTTTGACAGCTTCGCTTTTTAAACGGGCCATAAACTTCCTCCTTGTTTCTATTACTTTGTAATAATGCGTATTATATTTTAATTTAAGCAAGAATGCTTAGCAACAATAAAAAACACGAACTAGTCAAAGAGGGAAAAATTCGTGTGCGATTGCGACATTATTTTATCTATTTTTAGCCAAAAGTGTTTACTGTAGTATACAAAAATGCTATTACTAAGCCATGAAATTATATCATGGAGACAAACTAACAATCTGTGAACTTACTCGGTAATTGAATTACCAAGCATCTGGGTTATGTATTGATTGATTAGTTCAACCAATTCATATCCTGTTGGGTAGTTCCTACCCGATATCCCTACATTTCCAGCTTTTCCATTCCAATTAATATAATCTTCATTTAAAAACTGATCTGTTACAGGAATATATTCTCTAGTTGGATTAGAGAGACCTTTAAGCGGGATTTCAAATTGATTTCCACTTATTCGTCTATAAACTCTCATTATGTTATAAGCTCCAACCGAATCCGCGTTAAAAATATAGTTATGACATTTCATTAAACCTCTTTTAACTCGATATTTCTTATTTGCACATCTTTCCGAGACATCTTTACTATTAGGAAGACAAGAAGATGTATATGCTTCATTTACTTTGATTAGTTCAATACCGTTTAGTTGAAGCTTATAAAAGAGCAAACTATAAATCTTATTAAAACAAACTACTCGGATATTTTGGTTATAGCGGTGTTTCTCTTTATTATTAGCAAATTCTTTTTTAACATTAAAAAGTCCAGAAAGATCTCCAACAATAACTTTTGAAATATCATTAGATAAACAATAATCAATAATCTTTTTTGTCGCGCGGTGAAGAATCAAATTTATTCTTCTATTTTTCAAGTTATATAAATGTTTAATCCGTTTAGTGGCTTCTCCTTTCTTATGATTTGGATAACATTTATCAAACTTTGACTGATAATAAGCAATCTTTTT
>CADBUF010000015.1 GCA_902797795.1 uncultured Erysipelotrichaceae bacterium | reverse complement strand
GAATTAGCGGAAAAAATTCACTCATTCTACACTGAATGTCGAGTTATAGATCGAGATAACTTAGAAGTTACCTCTTCTAGATTAGGCTTATGCCTAGCTAGCAAAATTGTGTTAAAAAACGCCCTTGCTTTAGTGGGAGTATCTTCCCCAAGTAAGATGTAATTAGAAGGGAGACATATATGTCTAAATCATTAATTGAAATTGCTTATGAATTTGTTTCTAAAAGCAAAAATCCAGTTCACTTTGATGAAATTTGGAATCATGTAAAGGCAGAAGCTGGACTTTCCGAAGAAGAAGCCGCAAAAAAAGCCGGTCAATTCTTTACCAACATGATGCTCGATGGTCGCTTCGTCACATTAGGCGAAAACGAATGGGACCTCAGAGAAAGACACACCTTTGATAAAGTTCACATCGATATGAGAGATGTTTATAGCGATGTCCAAACTAGTGATGAAGATAGTGAAGAAGACGAGGAAGAAGAATACAACAAAGTATTTGATGAATCCAAAGATGAAGACATCGATTCATCCGAAGAAAGCGAAGAAAAAGACGAATCTGCCGATGATGGTAGTTTCTAATTACCTTTATGTTTGAAAAAATAATTGAGGCAATTGAAAAACATAATTCGATTGTTATCTTTGGACATATAAATCCTGATGGCGATTGTTACGGTGCTCAAGTTGGTTTAAGAGAAATTATTAAATTTCTCTACCCAAAAAAAGAGGTTTATATCACAGGAACTGGTTGCCCAAGATTTTTCTCCTTGCTTCCTCCTACTGATAAAGTAAGCGATGAAGTTATTAAATCATCTTTAGCTATTCTTGTTGATGGTAATGATTTATCAAGAATGGAAGACCAAAGAATCATCACCGCCAAAGCGTGGGCAAAGATTGATCACCATATCGATACAGGTTCTTTTAATCTTGGTCCTCAAGTAGTTGACACAGACGCTAATAGTACCTGCGATATTTTGACTCGTATGGCTATGGAATATAAAGTTGATATCACTAGTATTGGTGCAACTGCCTTATATCTTGGAGTTTTAACTGATTCAGCAAGATTCCAATTTGTAAATGATTATGTTGCTTCCTTTGGCCGCGCTCAATTTTTAGCAGAACATGGGGCAGAAATTAAAATCCTCAATGTTCTTTTGGCAAAAACTAATGAAAATTCATTAGCTGCAAAAGGTTATATTTTGTCAAATTATAAAAAGTCAAAAGATGGTGTTATTTATATCGTTTACACGAAAGAAATCTTACGAAAACTACATTTATCCACTAACGAAGCGAGTAATATGATTAACCTATTAGGTAATGTTGAAGGTTATCCAGTGTGGTGTTCCTTTGCAGAATATGAAGACGGCAAAGTTAGAGTGGAAATTAGAAGTAACGGGCCTGTTATTCAACCATGTGCAGTGCGTATTGGTGGTGGCGGACACGCTCAAGCTAGTGGTGCTACTTTACCTAACCTCGATTATAAAGTAATTAACGAAGTAATCGCTGATTTAGATAGAACAATTAGAGAATGGAGGTAATTCTCAATGTGGGAAAAAGAACTTCAAGAAGCAATTAACGCTGGCTTAAAAGCCAAAGAAAAGATAATGGAGATTTATTCCAAAGGATTTGACGTAGAAATTAAAAGTGATAACTCCCCTGTGACTATCGCTGATAAGAGTGCTGATGAAATCATTAGAGAACATCTCCATAAAGCCTTCCCAACTCATGCCTTTTTAACTGAAGAAAGCACTGATGATTTGTCACGACTTAATAATGATTTTGTGTGGATTGTTGACCCAGTTGATGGCACAAAAGATTTTGTTGCCAAAGATGGACAATTTACCACCAATATTGCTTTAGCTTATAAACACAAATTAGTTGTCGGAGTTGTTATTGCTCCTGCAATCGATGAAATGTATTTTGCTAGTGAAAGTAATGGAGCCTTCTATCAAAAACTTGGTGAAAAACCTGTAAGAATCCACGTGAATAATAAAACTAGTGACTTAACTATGTTAACTAGTGTCTTCCATTTTACTGAAGACGAACAAAAATTTATTGATAAACATAACGATGTTATTAAACACGTGATGAAAAAGGGAAGCTCTTTAAAACCATGCGCGATTGCTCATGGATTAGCAGAAGTAACCTTTAGAAGCTCTCCAAACACAAAAGAATGGGATACCGCTGCATGCCAAATTGTGGTCACGGAAGCTGGTGGAATCTTTGTTCAACCTAACGGAGATGAAATTACTTATAACCGTGAAGATGTTTATAATCGTAACGGATATATTGTTACTAACTGCAAAGAGAATCTTGATAGATTTATCAAATAACAAAATTTACTGATAATAAAAATAAAAACCAACAATGTTGGTTTTTTTATTGGCTGGGGTACTTGGGATCGAACCAAGGAATGTCGGAGTCAGAGGCCGATGCCTTACCGCTTGGCTATACCCCAATT
>CADBUF010000014.1 GCA_902797795.1 uncultured Erysipelotrichaceae bacterium | reverse complement strand
TTGGTGTGACCAAGAAGACTTGAACTTCCACGGATTTCTCCACTAGCGTCTGAAACTAGCGCGTCTACCAATTCCGCCATGGTCACAGTTAAGGACTAGAGTCCTCTTTTTTTATTCTCCATTTCCTGGACTTTCTTATAGTCTACTTTATTAAATCTAGTCATTGGAAGAGAAGAAACAAATTCAATTTCCTTAGGAATGGCCCAGCTAATAAGTTTTTTCTTACAAGCAAGTTTAATCCTTTCGGGATCTTTATTACGACTAACAACATATGCTTTAGCAGCGTTAACCGTCTTTTCATCAGGTATTTGAATAACGCAGCAATTACTAACACCCGATAAAGAAGAGATAACTTTTTCAATTTCATGAGGGAAAACCGCAACACCACTAACTTTGATGACATTTTTCTTTCTACTTTTGAAATATAAAAATCCATCATCATCCATATAGCCTAAATCACCAGTGGTTAAATATTCGCCATAATATGTGGCTTTAGTAGCTTCTTCATCATTAAAATAATGGAGCATGTTATTATCACTTTTAATGGCAATCTCCCCAATTTGAAATGGAGGAAGTTCGTTTCTATCATCATCAAAAATTTTGAATTCAACACCACTAATTGGAAAGCCAATAGAACCAGCTTTATGATGTCGATGTGTGTTAACTGCGCATACGGAAAGAACCTCGGTTAAACCATACCCTTCATATAAACGACAAGAAGAATTCTTCCTAATACACGTACTATCAAAATTCTCTTTGATGATCATTGGTAAACTATCACCACCAGAATAGCAATTTCTAAGAACTTTTAAGAATCTTGAATTGACAAATGAGGTATCGTTGATTAGAGCTTTGAAGACACTTGGAACACCATTAATACAAATAACATTTTTAAGTTTTGCCATAGTTTTGACGATACTTTTGGTGGAAAACTTAGGAATAAGAGCAACACCAAAGCAATTAGCTAATGGAGCGTGCATCGTCATACATAAACCAAATCCATGGAAGCTAGGAAGAACAGAAATTAGTGATTTTCCAATAAATTCTTCTTCGTCCATACACATAATTTCTGGAACACGACTTGCGGTAAAATTAAAACTTTTAGCGCTTAAACAAATTGCTTTAGCAATACCAGTTGTTGAAGCAGAGTGTAGGATAACGCTTGTCTCCTCTTTTGCGATTGGTTTTTCTATACTAATAAGTTTGTTTGAAGAGAGATTATGAAAGAATTGGAATTTTCTAGTTTTCTTAATTTCCTTTATCATTCTACGATTCGCAAAATAATATGATTCTCTTTTTCTAAGAGGTAAGGAACTACCAGCGCTTACTAATACGATTGTCCCATTAAAATTTAGATAACTATTTAATTCACGATACACCCTATTTTCAAATAAGAACGCCATCTTGCAGTTTGCATCATCATAATACTTTTGCATCACTTCAAATGGAGAATATGGATGCACCATATTACTTATTGCCCCAATTTTATTTAATGCGTAGAAAAGAATAATGGTTTCAGGAATATTTGGTAAAGACAATAAAACCACATCACCTTTTTCAATTCGATATAAGTTTTGTAAGATTGATGCTGTTTCATCTATCTTATCTAAAAGCTTAGAAAAACTAATTTCCGCATCAAAATAATAAAGTGCTACTTCATTAGGAACTTTATGAGCGGCTCTTTTATATGCTTGATACAAAGTTAAGTTTTCTAATTCCATATATCCTCTTAAATCATTTTACCAATTAACATAAAGACTAGGGTAAATATTACTTCGTGGGCAATATAAATAATTAATGTATGTCTTCCTAAAAAACATATTGGTTTTTCCCAGTTTCCCTTCTTTTTGATTAAAGAAGTCTTATTAAAATAGAATCTACGCGCAAACACCACCCCTAAAAAGAGGAAGATGATATAAGGGAATAAAGGCAAATAATCACCAACATAACCAGCTCTGATAGGGTTAAATGAGCAATATAAAATGCTTCTAAATGGGTTGTAAGATGTATCAGGTGAGATTTTCATACTTAGCAAAATAAAGAAATAGAAAAGCATCAATATAGCGCTTACAAGGATAAGGTTTTTAGAATGCTCCTTTTCAAAGACAGAGAATAAGAGTATTGATAGGGCAATAACCCCTAAGATATTAATATCAATAGCGATTACTCGACTAGCAAACATCGGCATTAGTTGCAATAAATGAGTAACTAAAGTTACTCCTAAAGCAAGAATAAATAAAAGCGTTCCTCTTTTTTTGTTATTCCTAGAAAAGAAGCAACTTATTCCACAAGTGAATAAGAAAAGCATTAATACAATTTGACGAACCACAAATCTTAAATCACTAGTCCAATACCAATTTAAAAATGAAGAATTGTTATGACAGATATAGAAGTTAATAAACCACATCAAGTGATCAAAAATAACAAGACATATTAAAATGCCACGGAAGAAATCTATCTCGTGGATTCTTTTATCAAATGCATCTTTGTTAATTCTTAATAATTTCATAGAGATTAAATGGTCGGGAAGATCGGATTTGAACCGACAACCCTCAACACCCGAAATTGATGCGCTACCAAGTTGCGCTACTTCCCGACATTAAAATCCTCCAAAATCAAAGAGTGATAATTGGTCGTTATCACTAAGTTCATCTAAAACTCCCATTGAAGATAAATCATTAACATTAGTGGATGTTAATTTTGTTCTTCTTAATAAATCTTCTTTAGAAGTAAATGGTCTCTTCTTTCTTTCTATGACTACAGTTTCCGCGTTATTTTCACCTAAACCATCGATTGTGACGAAAGGTGGAATAAGACATTTGTTTTCATGATCAACGACAAAACGCGTGGCTTCTGAGCGATATAAGTTAATATTTGCAAATTTATATCCTCTTTGAACCATTTCAATAGCAATGGTTAAAGTCTTCATTTGTTCTTCTTCTTTAGGAGATAATTTTTCTCCGATTGTTTTTTCTTTAACACGAAGTTGTTCGAGTCGAGAAATAATCGCTTCTTCACCCTTAATCATTGGAATGATGTCATATTGTTTACTTCTAACAGAGAAGAATGTTGCGTAAAATTCCAAAGGATAATGGATTTTGAAATATCCAACACGAATCGCCATAGTAACATAAGCAACCGCGTGTCCTTTAGGGAACATGTATTTAATTTTCTTGCAAGAATCAATGTAATAAGAAGGAACGTTACAACTAATCATTGCTTCTTCATATTCTGGTTTTAAGCCTTTACCTTTACGCACATCTTCCATGATTGCAAAGGCAACACTAGATGGAAGACCTTTGTTTGATAAATAGACCATAATATCATCACGACATCCAATAACTTCTTGTAAAGTCGCTACTTTTTTGTCCACTAACTCTTCAGCGTTACCGTTCCACACATTAGTACCATGAGACAAACCAGAAATAATAACTAAATCAGAGAATGTTGTTGGTCTAGTTTTTTCTAAGATTCCTCTAACGAAATCAGTACCGAATTCCGGAATTGCTAAAGCACCAGTTTCTTCATTTAAGTAGTTACTATGCATATGCAAAGGCTTAACGCTTGAAAAGAGGGCTAAAACATCAGGATCATTCATTGGGATATCCTTGATATTAATATGTGTTAAGTCACACATCATCTTTAAAGCTACTGGGTCGACGTGACCAAGCATATCAAGTTTTAAAATTGTGTCATGGATAGAATGGAAATCGAAGTGAGTAGTTTTCCAAGCACTACCTTCTTCATCAGCAGGCCACTGAATTGGAGTGAAATCATAGACATCATGGTCACTTGGAACAACAACGATTCCACCTGGATGTTGTCCTGTTGTACGCTTAACTCCAACACATCCACTAGCAAGATATTCAAGTTTAGCTTTTGGATAAGCATTAACTAAAGCAGCAGCCTCTTCCTCACTCTTCCCTTGTTGGAGATATAATCTTTCAATATAACCACGAGCAAACCCATATGCGGTTTTACTAGCTACAGTTTCAATCGTGCCAGCTCTAAAGACATTATCTTTTCCAAGGAATTCTTTTGTGTATTCATGAGCCCTAGCTTGATAATCGCCAGGGAAATTAAGGTCGATATCAGGAGTCTTTTCCGCGTGGAATCCAAGGAATGTTTCAAATGGAATGTCTTGTCCATCTCGAATCATCTCTTCTCCACAAATTGGGCACTTCTTATTAGGCAAATCAAAGCCACTCTTAATTCCTGGATAGCTGTCTTTACCCCATTCAAAGTGCTTACATTTTGGACATAAATAATGAGCAGGAAGAGGATTAACTTCGGTGATTCCTGCCATAGTAGCAACAAAAGAAGAACCAACCGAACCACGGCTACCAACAATATAACCGTCTTCATTTGATTTCTTAACAAGAAGATGAGCAATGTAATAAATAACTGAGAATCCATTTGAAATAATACCGTTAAGTTCAGTATCTAAACGATTTTGAATGAATTCCGGTAATGTATCTCCATATAATTCATGAGCGTGATTAAAACATAAATCCTTGAGGATATTTTCACAGTTATCAATCTTAGGAGCGTAAAGTTTGTCATTAGGAACAGGGACGATTGCCTCGATTTGATCAGCAATCATATTTGTGTTCTTAACCACTATTTCATAGGCTAAATCTTTATCCAAGAAAGAGAAGGCTTCAAGCATTTCTTCCGTGGAACGGTAATGTTGATCAGGATTAGCAAAAGGAGCAACATTTTTTCTTCCATATGGATTAAGAGGGTGATTAACTTTTCCAACTTGAGGAGCAGAGATATATACATCTCTAAAGACCTTTTCTTCTTTTAAACAATAATGGACATCGCCTGTCGCGACGACTGGCTTATTGATCTCTTTAGCCGCTTCAATGATATCGATAATATATTTATTAACATCTTCTTTTTCTAAATCACCCATATTCACTAAGAATGAATAATTTTCTGGTGGTTGAACTTCGATATAATCATAGAAAGACATAGTCTTTTTAAGTTTATAGGCATTATAATATCTTGCATTTTCAAATACTTCACCATTAAAACAAGCTGAGCCAATAAGAAGGTTTTCACGATATTGATTCAAAATGCTTCGCGGTAATAAAGGAACCTTAGCTAAATAATCAATGTTAGAAATCGACACTAAACGATATAAATCTTTTAAGCCTTTTAAGTTTTTAGCAAAGGCGATAACGTGTTTAGGTTTAAGATGAGCGATTAATTCTTTTTTCGGTTCAAGTTTAGTTAAATCTTGATGTTTTAAATGGAGATTGTCTTTTGTAAGCTTAACAAGTAAAGTCTGCCACACTTCCGCCAAAACGAATGCGTCGTAATCAGCACGGTGAGCGCTTTCTTCGTCATATTCCACTTCCATATTACGACATAAAGCTCCTAAACGATGGCTTCTTGATTCTGGGAAAACATATTGAGAGATAGTTAAGGTATCAACAACCCCATTTTTAATTGGTTCTTGCCCTAAATCAATTAAGGCTTGATTTAAGAAAGCAATATCAAATGATGCATTGTGAGTAACAAGAAGAGCGTCACCAATAAAAGACATAATTCTTGGTAATGCTTCTTCTATCTTAGGAGCGTCAATAAGCATCGCATCAGTAATATTGGTGATTTCTTGAATCTTTTTAGGAATTTTGCAGCCTGGGTTAATCAAAATATCGATACGATCAACAATTGAACCATGAGAAATTTTAACTGCTCCAAATTCAATAATCTTGTTATATCTAGCACTTAACCCAGTAGTTTCAAAGTCGAAAACAACGTAATCTGCTTTATTTAATTCGATGTCGGTAGGATTATCAACATATTTAAGTTTGTCATCCACCATATAGAATTCACAGCCATAAAGCATTTTAATATCATATTTCTTACCAGCTTTTTGAGCGTCAGGGAAACCTTGTACACAACCGTGGTCTGTAATCGCCATCGCGGTATGTCCAAGTTTTTTAGCGTAAGCACAATATTCACCCATCTCAGTAATCCCATCTTGAGTAGACATATTACTATGTAGATGAAGTTCTACCCTTTTTAAGGTAGTAGCATCAGGAATCACTTCATCAGGTGGAAGCAGGTCGATATAGTGACATTTAATTTTTAAGTTATGATCATAATCATCAATATAAGCAACACCTCTAATACGAACGTTAGAGTGCACGAGTTCTTCTACTAAAGCGTCATTAACTTGTAAATTTTGATACATGTTACAAGTAATCGCTCCTCCATAGGAATCACTAACACCGAAAACAAGGCGCTTTCTTTCGCCTCTTTCGGTAACTTCCTTTTGATAAACCTTACCATTAAAGTCGACGTGGTCACTTTCAAGAGTGATGTCATCAATCTTCTCAATGAAGTTATATTTTCCACGTGTATTTAATCTTTGACGTTCTCTTTCTTTGAGCATGATTTCACGATTCTTTTTCATCTCTTTAAGGAGGGCGTCTTCAACTTGTTCAGTCTTTTCTTTTTGCTCTTTTTCTACTAATTCAGAAATATCGTTACGATCAACAATATCTCTCTCTTCAGCGTTTTCTTTAATATCGGCTTCCGCTACTTTACTAGCTAATTTATTTGCTTTGTTTTTGGTTTTTTGATCAACTTCCACTACTTCTTCTTCAATTTGCTTAACACTTTCACTAATTTCAATGAAGTCATATGAAATGAAAGAAAGGAATGATTTAAATTCTTTGATAATTGATTCGTTACGGGTTTTAAAAGATTCATCAAGATATTCAACCTTGATAGTTTCTTTATCATTAGCGATTAATTCAATATCGCTTTCCGCTCGATAGAGGAATCTAAACCAATCATTAAACAATTTAATCGCATCTTCACTAGTAGGTTTTTGTAAATAAGAGAAATGAAGAGTGTAAGGGTAATCGATATTACTAAGTCCGTCCATGAATTGTCTAAGTAGATCATATTCCCATGGAGTTTCTTTAAGGATAATCATATCAATTTGTTGATAATTGAAACGATTACGTCCTACCATTTCAAAATCAATATCAAAATCTTCGACATTGTCGATATGAATATGGTTTAAGAAACTTTTCATCTTATCTTTCATATATTTCTACCTAAAATAGCCCAATCACATCTTTAATAATGATTAAGAACATCAAGCCAAAAAGAAGCAATATTCCAACCGCAGAGATAATGTTTTTCACCTTAGCAGGTATTTCTTTTCTAAAGATACCTTCCACCGCTAAAACGAGTAGATGCCAACCATCAAGACCAGGGAACGGTAATAAGTTGATAATACCTAAGTTAACGGAGATAAGTCCCCAGATATATAAATAAGCACCAAAACCATTTTGTTGTAATGTGCGTGTAGTACTTACCCCAATAGCGATAATTCCACCCACATCTTTCCAACCATCTCTAGTGGTAAATAAGTGGGCTAAACCACGATAAATAGCAATACTAGATTCACCAAAATCAACAAATGTTTCTTTAATGGATTTACCGAAAGAATTACGTGATTCTTCAATTTGCATGCTAATGCCTAAATCAGCATCCACTTTATAAGTAGTGTCATTTCTAATAAGTCTAATCGGATCATGATTTAAATATTCAAGATTCTTTTGTGTTCCTCTTCCGTTTGGATTATATGAATTCATTACATATAAAGAGAAAGATAGATTCTTTGGAACCTTTTTATCTTCACGATGAGCTAATATGTTATTAGCGACATTAAAATATGGAATATCATATTCTTGACCCATTAAATATTTATAAGTCACGCCATTAACTACTCTACTAGTCATATCACCAACAATAGTGAATTCTGAATAGCGTGGTACATAATAAATAAAATTAAAATTATCTTCGAATTTAACATCGATATAAACAAGTAGTAAGTGGCTTGCTTCTAATGGATCAACCGCATTTTCGCTTAATACAATTCCATAAGTACTAATCTTTTGCTCATAGTCGTGTTTACGATCAAATATGCCGCGATAGAAACCTTTGAATTTTCTTAATTCAACAGTGTCATCACTATAATCGTTAGCGGCAATTTCATCTAGGTGAATTGGAGAGACAGTAGTATTAATTTGTCCAATTTCTTCACGAGGATAAACAACGATATGATTATTTAAGGTGGTGTCTTTAATCGTTAAAGTTTCATAAATATAACCAACATACGCTTTTGCTTTAGAATCGTCAGTAAAAGTTACCTCTGCTTGATCGTCATAAAAAATAAATGAATAATTATCTCCAAAAACAACAGGAGTATAAACAGAATCTCCACTATTTAAGCCTGCGTAAGAGGCTAATCCCCCATTAATTTCCACATGTCCATAATGACCAATGTATCTTGGGAAGCCAATCTCATAAATAAAGAAAATAACTAAAGCGAGAATAAAGTTCATGAAAACACCAGCAAACATAATGATGGCGCGTTTCCATTTTTTGATTGCAAGTAAGCTTCTTGATGGATCAACTTCAATTCCTTCAGGAACAGTCTCACTTTCCCCGTACATGGAAACAAATCCTCCAAAAGGAATAGCCCTAATCGAGAAATTTGTTTCACCATTTTTACGTTTTTTAGAGAAAAGTTTTGGACCAAATCCAATTGCATATTCAAAGCAATAAACTTTAAAGATTTTTGCAGTTGCTAAATGACCCGCCTCATGAACCATAATCAAAATCGATAAACAAAGGATAAATAAAAGGATATAAACGATTACCATCTCATCTCTCCTTTCTTAATCTTTTCGATTATTAGATGTGTTTTATTATTAACATCATTATCAACACGAATTAGGTCATCTAATGACGGATTATGAACGTTCTTATGTTCTTTCATTAATTTGAAGATAATTCTTTCAATATCTAAAAAGGCAATTTCATCTTTTAAATAAGCATGCACTGCTTCTTCATTAGCGCGGTTAAGCACCGCCCCATAAGTTCCTTTTTTTAAGAGTACTAGTTTTGCTAAAGAGACAAGTGGGTATCTAGAAGGATCAAATTCATGGAAATGCAATCCTTTCAAATCAGTTAAAGAGGAAAATGATTGAGTGCTAAAAGGAATGTTACCTTGATATAAAGCAAATTTGATAGGGTTACGCATATCTGGTTTAGATATTTCTCCTCTAAAAGAACCATCTAAATAACTCAAATAGGAATGTAAATATGATTCATCATGAAGCATCACTCCAATTTTTGAATATGGGTAACGATATAAATAGCCAGCTTCAATGATTTCAAAGCACTTATTAACCATAGTTGCACAGTCGATAGTAATCTTAGCACCCATCTTCCAAGTAGGGTGTTTTAAAGCTTCAGCCGCCTTAACATCTTTGAGTTCTGAGCGATTAAGCTTTCTAAAGGCACCACCGCTGGCGGTTAAAATCATCTTTTTTACTCCTTGATCATTAACTTTTAAACATTTCCATAAAGCAGAGTGCTCACTATCAATTGGATAGAGTTCGCCTTTGCCTTCATCAAGGAGTTTATTGATTAATTCACCAGCAACAACAAGTGATTCTTTATTAGCTAAAGCAAGTTTCTTATTCTTTTCTAAGACTTTAATTGAAGGAAGCAAGCCGCTAAATCCCACAAGAGCGTTAACTGCCATATCAAAATCAACAAGATCAACTAAATCACTCAATTGATGGTCTTTACTAGATAAGAAATTAACATGCGGATATTTTTTAGAATATTGTTTGGCCTTAGAAGCATCAATTAGATAAATATATCGAACTTCTTTGTGTTTCTTTAAAATATAAGAAATGCATCTAGTGCGTTTGCCAACGGAAAAACCAACAAGAGTGAAGTCTTGTGGATTTTTATTTATTACGTCAATAGTTTGACTACCGATTGAACCAGAAGCACCTAGAAGTAAAATTCTCATATTAAATTAAAATTCTCATTTCTTTCCACCCATTTGGGTTAGTCAAAACAGTGTTAATCGCGTAAACAAATACAGCGGCCACAATCGCAGAGAAGAAAATCGAATCAAGTCGATCTAAAACTCCACCATGTCCTGGAATAAGTTTTCCATAATCTTTAATTCCCCAATATCGTTTAATTGAGGAGAAGGCAAAGTCACCTAATGTAGCAAAGAATGGGATGATTGCCGAAACAACGATAATATAATACCAGTGGTTTCTATCAAATATAGAGGTATAGACTAGATCAATTTTTTCACCACTAGAATTAGTGTATGTTCCATTCGCATTAGGAATAATTGGAACATCTGAGAATGTAAGAATCAATCCAACCGCCGAAGTTAAAACGAAAGAAATAATAATTCCTCCCCAGAACCCTTCCCAAGTTTTCTTAGGAGAAATTCTTTCATTCATCTTATGTTTGCCAAAGAAGACACCAACAAAATAAGCGCCGATATCAGTTAAGATGGTTGATAAAACAACGAATATGATAAGGATAGAAGGCACTAAAGTATTCTCAACTGTGAAATGCCATGCATCCTTAGAAGCGTTTTCATGAGCGGTTAAACTTTCAGGATAATATCTAAGGAAGAACAAACATTGGAATCCAAGTCCAATAAGAATCGCCATCAAAGCTAAAAAAGAAGCATCAACGACTGAAAAATCTTTATAAATAACTGTGGTCCATAATAAGAGAAATGTACCAGCAACTACGATAAGAATTGGTAGGTACAAGCTCGTAAAATAGGGATCTGGCTTAGAAGCATCATTACCTTTAATTAGTTCGAGGAAAATAGGCCAATAAGCTAATAAGAGAACAAATATCAAGTAGATGAAATAGATAGTAATGGTTCTTTTACCTGCACATCCTAAAATCTCATAACAGGCAACAGCGATAACAAGAGTCATGACCAACAAATAAATCCAGTCACCTAAAATAAGAGCCGGCACGACCAAAACCACCATAACAACAGCGGAGATGATTCGCGCTTTCATTGATTTTTTAGCGCTTTCAGTTAATTCGTTTGTGTGGAAGCCACGTGAAGGGTTTTCATTATTGTTCTTTTTCATTAATTGTTCCAAACCTCCTGTTTCTTGAATAATATTCGTTAATACATTTTCTAAATTCTTCTTTTGTAAAGTCTGGCCATGGGGTAATTGGGAAGATAAATTCCGCGTATGCGAGTTGCCATGGGAGATAATTACTAGTTCTAAGTTCACCACTGGTTCTTATTAATAAATCAACCGGCGGTAAATCTTTTGTGTATAAATAAGTTTCAAATAATTCTTCACTTAAATCTTCAGGGTGATGTTTTCCGTCTTGGACATCTTTAGCAAACAAAGTCGCCGCCCTAACTATTTCTGCTTTGCCGCCGTAATTAAGACAGATATTAAAGACGAAGTTTTTACAATCTTTGGTTCTTTCAAGCGCATCGTTAATGGTCTTTTGAGTTTTCTTAGGGAGTTTAGATATATCTCCACTAACAATTACACGACTACCATCTTTAATAATGCGGTTGATTTCTTTTTTAAAGAAGATATCTAAATAGTTAAACAAATGCCTAATCTCACTTTTTGGACGATTCCAGTTTTCAGTAGAAAAAGCATATAGGCTCATCGCATAAATTCCTTGAGCAAGACATTCTTCATAAATGCCAATGATGCGGTCACACCCAGCTTTATGTCCTAAGTGACGAGGAAGCCCTCTTCTTTTGGCCCAACGACCATTGCCGTCCATAATGAAGGCAACATGTTTAAGTTTAAATTCTTCGTTTTTCATAAAATATCTCAGAATAAGTATACAATAAAAGTGCGCCAGAGCGCACTTATTAATGTGATTTTTTTCTTAAAAAGAAATTTTGAGTTTAATAACAGCTTAAATCGCCATTATTTCTTTTTCTTTTTCACTTAAGACTAAATCGATATCTTTGCAAGCTTCATCCGTTACTTTTTGGATATCGTCTTGTCCTCTTTTGAGAAGATCTTCAGAATAACTATCATCAATTTTAATAACATCCATATAGTCTCTTCTAACGTTTCTAACCGCAACCTTGGCTTCTTCTGCGTATTTATGAGCTTGTTTAACGATGTCTTTACGACGATCTTCAGTTAAAGCGGGAATCATTAATCTAATTTGTAATCCTTCATTAATTGGATTAAGACCTAAATCAGAGGCATTAATTGCAGTGATGATGTTTTTAACATCATTCTTATCGTATGGCTTAATTAAAAGTTGACGTGGTTCAGGGACTGTAATTGAAGAAATTTGATTGATTGGAGTTGGACTTCCGTAATAATCAACTTCAATTCCATTGAGCATGGCAGGGCTTGCTCTACCAGTTCTTAAAGTGGACAAACTACCTTTTAAATTTTCGATACATTTGTTCATTTTTTCTTTTGCTTCTAAAGCATAAGCATCCATAATCTTATCTCTCCTTCTTACAGATGGTTCCAACATTTTGACCTTTGGCCGCTAATTGGAAATTTTCAATATTTTGCATTGAGAATACAAGAATCTCAATATCACTCTTTTCGATTAATTCAATCGCACTTTGATCCATAATTTGGATATTTAAATCACGCATTTCCTTAAAGGTGATTTCTGGATAGAATTTAGCGTCCTTATAAATGGTTGGATCTTTATCATAAACACCTTTAACTCCATTTTTAGCCATTAAAATCGCATCACAATCGGTTTCAATCGCTCTTAAAGTAGCAGCGGTATCTGTGGTGAAAAATGGTTTACCAGTTCCACCAGCAAGGAAACATATTTTTCCTTGAGATAAATCTTCTTTAACTTTATCAGCATCGTAGGCAATTGTCACTTCTTTAATTTCTGGAATGGCGCTATATACGACAGATTCAACGCCAATTTTCTTTAAAGCACTACTCATTGCAACTGCATTAATAACAGTGCCGAGCATTCCCATAAAATCAGCAGGAACGCGCTCAATTCCGATTTTTTCAGCAACTTTACCTCTCCAGATATTTCCAGCTCCAATAACAATAGCAACTTCTAAACCATCATCGTGAAGAATTTTAATTTTTTCACAAATACTCTTGAGAGATTCAACATCGATAATGTTGTCACTACTTTTAATTCCTAGAGCTTCTCCGGAAAGTTTTAATAAGACACGTTTATACATAAGACTTATCTCCTTTGGTAAAAAAAGAAACACAAAAGTGTTTCCTTTTAAATTATTTTGCTTGGCTCATCACTTCGCTAGCGAAGTCATCTTTTCTTTTTTCAATGCCTTCACCAACTGCATAACGGACAAATGATAAAACTTTAACTTTGTTTTCTGATAAGAATTGAGAAACAGTTTTACTATCATCCATTAAGAATGGTTGAGCTTCAAGAGTCATCTCGGCGAAGTATTTATTAATTTTGCCTTCAAGAATTTTTTCAAGAACTGGGGCTGGTTTACTAGCGAGTTTTGGATCGTTTTTCGCAGCTTCAACTTGAACACTTAATTCATGAGCTCTGACGTCACTTGGGACATCATTAATGGTTAAATATTGTGGGTTATTAGCAGCGATGTGCATTGCGATTTTCTTTGCGAGTTCATCATCTCCACCATCAAGAGAAACAGCAACGGCAATCTTACCACCCATATGGATATAAGTGCCAATGACATTATTTTCTTGAGGAATAATTGTGAATCTTCTTAAATCGAATTTTTCACCCATCTTCACTGTCGCATCAGCGAATAATTCAGTGCAGAGCTCTTTAGCAGCCTCCACATCTTTTGGTTCATTCTTAAGAATGACATTAGCAATGGCTTCCACAAATGCACGGAAGGCATCACCTTTAGCAACGAAGTCAGTTTCACAGTTAACTTCTAAAACGACGGTCTTGCCACATTTTGGACATTTAACTGCAAGAGCTAAACCTTCTGCAGCAATACGATCAGCTTTTTTCGCGGCTTTTGCTAAGCCTTTTTCTCTTAACCAATCACTTGCTTTGTCTAAATCACAATCATTAGCAAGGAGAGCACCTTTACAGTCCATAAGTCCTGCACCGGTACGGTCACGGAGAACTTTAATTAAATCAATTAAACTATCGGCCATATTATTTAGCTTCCTCGGTTTTTTCTTTCTTTGGAGCCGCAGGTTTTTTGGCTGCTGGCTTTTTAGCAGCTGGCTTTTCAGCTTTTTCAGCTTTAGGAGCTTTTTCTTCCTTTTCGGCTTCTTCTTTAGCAACAGCAGCAGCCTTGTCATGGCTTACTTGACGTAAAGCTTGTTCTCTTTCATAAGCTTCTTGTCTAGCTGCTCTTTCAGCACGAATCTTTGCTAATTTTTCAGCATTTTCTTTATCTGTTTGCTTGATAACTTCTTTCATGGTGATGTCTTCGCCTTCGTCTTTAGTATAAGCGACAACTGGGATACCACCTTTGCTTTCAACGATGGCATCAGCGATGACAGCAAGAATTAAACTGACACTTCTAATGGCGTCGTCATTAGCAGGAATGACATAATCCACTAAATCTGGGTTGCTATTGGTGTCAATGATGCCAAAGATTGGGACATTGAGTTTTCTAGCTTCCGCGACTGCGTTATGTTCGATATTTGGATCGATGACAAATAAAGCATTTGGCACCTTTCTCATTTCTTTAATACCTTCTAAGTTCTTAGAAAGTTTTTCTTTTTCTTTT
>CADBUF010000013.1 GCA_902797795.1 uncultured Erysipelotrichaceae bacterium | reverse complement strand
TTCATGTTTATTCTGCTGACTGGTTAGGAAAACAAACGCTTGACGTATATGTCCCATCTAAAAAACTCGCTATTGAGTATCAGGGGGAACAACATTATTTCAAAAATCAATTTAACCAAAACGATAAAGAGTTGGAAAAACAACAAGAAAGAGACAAGAGGAAAGTTCAATTGTGCATCGAAAATGGTGTCGACTTAATTGAGATTGATTATGAAGACGATATCCACGATATCTATGCTTTTGTAAAGACGGTCAATAACTATTTCAGAGAAGAAATAATATCACTTGAGAACATAAAAAAAGATAACGATTACGGCAAAATATATTTTCGAGATTTGTTAAAAAATATTCACGGTAATCATTAGAATAAGGAGGCATTTATGGAAAAAGAAATTAAAACATCAGCACCAGAAGAAACAATTTATGATTTTGTTAAACTATTCTTTCCCGATGCTGCGTCTAAGGTAAGTTTTTCTGGAATGAATGCAGATATTTTTATTGCATCAATCAAGTGTGTCATAAATATCGAAGGTGGTGTTTGGCAAAAGAGGAACAAAAAGATTAGCGATGAAGAAAATAAATATTTCAATTTAATGGGAATTCCAGTTATATGGATTCGACAATATGGAAGCCAAAAACTAAATGATTTTAACGGAGCGATTATTGATGCTGATTTACGTGATCCAACAGATTTGTTTGATTCTATAAAAATCTTATATAAGTTTTTAGCAAGATTTGTCAGCATCGAAGAATTAAAAGACGCTCTAATGAATTTTGATGTTGAGTTGAAGCCTTCATTAAGAGTAGATATTGATTTTGATTATTAATATGGCAAAAAGCAAAAAAGAAATAAGCAGTTTTGTTGCCAAATACAACGGTTTTAAAATCCATTTTTACGATGAAGACAAGATAAACGCCGACATTGTTATCGATTCTTTAATTAATTGTAAAGATTTTGAAAAACCTGATGGCTATTGTGATAAGAACCATTTGATTATCGAACATTTTCAAGCTGATGCTTTTGATAACGGGAGGAAAGGAAGCACTTTCAATATACAAATTGGCCGTATTAATCGCGAAGAAGAAAACAAAATCCAAAACGCAAAGAATAATGTTCTCATTAATTATGAAGAAGAAAGCATTTATGCCATTGACGCACAGCCATCTCTGGGCAATTATTTGAAAAACGTTAAAAATCAATTCGAAAAGCACGCAAAGCAAATTAAATCTTATCGGAGCAATTTATTTAAGAAGACTGGTGTTAATACAGAAAAGTTTAAAGTGCTTTTCATTATCGATAGCACGAATACAAGCGTTTATTTAGATGAAAAAGGATTATTCTGTGTATTGGCAACAGATGAATTCAAGTCCCTTTGGATTAAATATCCAGATGTTAATTATTGTCTTTTAGGTGTTAATTGCAACAATTGCCGACACTTATTTCTTTTAAGCAAGGAGTCGATTGAGTCGAATAATTTTCCGAAAGCAGATGAATATAGGCCTATGTTCCAAAGGCCGGGCATATTGTTTTCATCGTTTTCAATTAAGAAACAATAAAATGCTGTGACACATACCATGTTGACATCCAAAATGTATTTATACTTAGTATAACTCTAGGCATTTATGTGCTCGGGTTATTAAAAAGGACACATTTATGGCGTTCAATTAGGCCAATAACCTTATGAACGGCGTTTATATAACCTTTTTTGTAATTTACAACGTGTTTTTCAAATTTCATATGAATTTTTATAAAAATGTTGAAATTCAAACGAAAACAAAATAATGCTTTCAAATGAAAATATAATAAGAAATAAATATTTGAATAGAATTCGGCCGTATTACGATTCAGATCTAATTAAGGCTATTACTGGCATAAGGAAATGTGGCAAGTATGTTATTCTCTTTTAAATAGAAGCTGAAGTTCAAACTAAAACTGATTCTAAACATATTATTAAAATCGATTTAGAAAAAGTTGAGGGAATTCAAACGATAAATATAAAAAATGATTATTGGACCCGTTCAACAAACACAATTCGAGCAAACTGGCAGTTAACCAAAACTGCCTTTTTATTAATAAAAAGAATAAATATTATATTTCGCAAAACTAAAAATTGTTTGAAAATGCGAAAAGGAATATAATGTAGTTGAGGATAAAACAATGAAGCTTATTAAAAGACCTTATTATTTAGAAAACTTAATTAATGTTAAGGACGTTCCTGATATCAAAATTATTACTGGCGTTAGGAGATGTGGAAAGTCAAAACTTCTTGATGCTTTTTATGATTATTTAATAGCCGACAAAGAACCTAAAAATGTGGTTCGCATAAAACTTAATCTTAAAAAGTTTGAAACTCTATTAAAACCCGATAAGTTATATGACTATGTAGACAAAACGTTCGTTGATGGTGTTTCTAATTATTTAATAATTGATGAAATACAAGAATGTGTTGGCTTTGAGAGAGTAATTAATAGTTTATATGAAGAAGAAAGGTTTGATATCTATCTTTCTGGTTCTAACGCCTTTATGTTATCAAGCGATTTAGCAACATTGTTTGGCGGACGATATTTTGATTTAAAAATGTATCCATTTTCTTTTAGAGAATTTAACATTTATTATAACAACAAAAATCCAATCGATTCTTTTGATGAATTTGTCATTAAAGGTGGCATGGCTGGTTCCTATCTTTATAGAAATCAAAGCGATGCTTATCAATATATCAATGGCATCTATAAAAAAACCATTAGTAAAGACATAGTAAAAAGATTTAAAGTTGAGAACGAACCTTTATTACTGATGATTGCGGATTATCTAATGGATAATGTTGGAAACAAAACTTCTATAAGGAACGTGGCTAATTCATTGACGTCCAACTCTTATAAAACAAATGATAAAACTGTTGGGTCTTATATAGATTATCTATGCAAATCATTCTTGTTTTATCCGTTTACTCGATATGACATAAGAGGAAACAAATATTTAGAATCTGATAAGAAATATTATTTAGCAGATCTATCTTTTAGATTTGCAAATATTGGTACAAAAAATATCGATTATGGAAGACTCTATGAAAATATAGTTGCTATTGAGCTGCTTAGAAGAGGATACGAAGTTTATGTTGGAGTGCTTTACGAGAAAGAAATTGATTTTGTGGCCATGAAAGACGGTTATAAATATTACATTCAAGTTAGTGATGATATTTCCAGAGAAGAGACTTTTAAAAGAGAAGTAACACCTCTTCTTTCTATAAAAGATGCTTACCCAAAAATGATTATTGCTAGAACCAAACATCCAGAGAGTCAATATGAAGGAATAACAATTATTGATATTGGTGAATGGCTAGAAAAGAATTAAATAGTTTACTTTTATGAAGTATCAAGACTATCGACCATATATTGGTCGTGTAGGCAAAAGACACCAAACACAAAAATTATTAGTTTTGTAAAATCTAACTGCATACTTTCTTCAAAAAAATATGCAATTAAAATCAAAAATATGAATAATTATTCCAATGAATTATGACTTTGCTATAATTAATTCATCGTTAATTTAAATTAAAAAAATTTATTATTTATAGATTATGACTCCAATGATTGTCCTATCCTTATTTATACCTCTAATTGGCGGTACTCTTGGTAGCGCGATGGTTTTCTTTTTAAAGAAAGAAATCAATCCTCGCCTTCAAAAGTTATTGATGGGATTTGCCTCTGGGGTGATGATTGCAGCTTCAATTTGGAGTTTAATTCAACCAGCGATTGAATCATACGGAAAAAGCGATTATAAAAGATGGCTCATTCCTGCTGCCGGATTTTTAATTGGTATTGGCTTTATGTTCCTTCTTGATTATCTTATTCCTCATATTCATATAAATAATGAAGAAGAAGGCATCAAGAAAAATAAATTGAGCAAAACATTTAAAATGATGCTTGCTGTAACCTTGCATAATGTTCCTGAAGGACTTGCTGTTGGTGTAGTTATGGCTGGCGCTATTAACGGGACGATTACTGAAGAAGCGATGCTTGCTTTAGCGATTGGAATTGCCATACAAAACTTCCCTGAAGGGGCTATTGTTTCAATGCCCTTAAAAGAAGAAGGCTTATCCAAATGGAAGGCTTTCTTGTATGGTTTTTTAAGTGGAGTAGTTGAACCAATTGCCGCTTTAATCGCCATCGGATTAACCTCTATTGTTTCATTTATCTTACCTGCTGTTTTAGCGTTTGCAGCCGGAGTTATGATTTATGTTGTTGTAGAAGAATTAATTCCTGAGGCGAATAATGGGAAACACTCAAATCTTGCTACTATTGGTTTAGCCATTGGGTTTGTAGTGATGATGATTTTAGACGTCGCCCTTGGTTAATATATTTTTTCATATTTGTATTTTGCAAATATGTTATATTTATATTGTTATGAACAAGACAATTAAAAGAATTACTGGCGACGGCTTAATGCTGGCGGTTTATATTGTTTTATCAATATTAACTATTAAAATAACCCCTAATCTTCAAATTGCTTTTACTTCGCTTGCCATTATCATCACTTGTGTGGTGTATGGTTTTGTTGATGGAATTGTAGTTGCCTTTTTAGGCAGCTTTGTTGGTCAATTAACTAGTACTTATGGATTAACTATAACTACTCCTATATGGATGATTCCTCCAATCTTAAGAGCGGTTGTTTTTGGTTTAGCGTACGAATTATTTTTAAATCACGGTGTTAGGCTTGAAAACAAAAAGATATTATTCTTCATATTTTCTATTATTGCGGGGTTAGTAGTTACAGCAGCCAATACTTTAGCCATATGGTTAGACGCAGTTATTTTAGAAATGCCTGTCGAATTTGTAGTGGTGGAAACTGTATTACGATTTGTGTCTTCAATTCTTTCTTCTATTGCTATGACTCTCCTTTCTATTCCAATTATCTTTGCTCTACAGAACGCTAATCTGATTGATGATCGCAATAAAAAAGAGGTAAAAGAAGAAACCGTACTAGCCTATATTGAAAAAGACGATTCTTATTTACTTTTGTATCGAAATAAAAAGAAAAAAGATATCAATAAAAACAAATGGGTTGGAATCGGAGGTCACTTAGAAAAAGATGAAACCCCAATTGATGCTTTAAAAAGAGAAATCAAAGAAGAAACTAATCTTGATGTTATTGATTATGAATATAAAGGAATAGTGCATTTCAATAATGAAAATTACTCTGAAATAATGCACTTATTTGTTGTTAAAGATTATAGTGGTTCCTTAGGCGAATGTGATGAAGGAGAATTAAAATTTGTTCCTAAAAATGAAATCTTTAATCTTCCTATTTGGGAAGGAGATAAAATCTTCTTACAATATTTATTTAACAATGAACCATTTTTTGAATTAGAATTAAATTATAAAGGCGATGAACTTCTTTCATATGAAAGAATAAAATAATTATGAAAAAGAAACTTATTATTTTTGATATGGATGGGACGATCTATTTAGGAAAAAACCTAATAGATGGTGCGCTTGATACTTTTAAATATTTAAACGATAACCATATCGACTATTTGTTCTTTACTAATAATTCCAGCCATGACTTAGATTTCTATTATCAAAAGATTAAAGCTTTTGGAATTGAATGTGATTTAAAGAAGAACTTTTATTCTTCAACGGAAGTCACAATCTCTTATTTAAAAGAAAGAAACATCAAAGATATCTTTGTTATTGGTAATGAATGTCTTAAAAAGAAATTACGAAATCACTTCAATATAATTAAAGAATATAACGTTAATAATAAAGTTGACGCTGTTGTGTGTGGCTTTTCTACTGAACTCGTTTATCAAGAATTAAAAGATGCCTCTTTATATTTACAAACTAGAGATATTCCTTTTATTGCCACTAATGGAGATTATCGCTGCCCTATTGAAGATGGACTATATATCCCTGATTGTGGAGGAATGATTGAATGGCTAAGACTTTGTACAAGTAAAAGAGCCAAAGTATTAGGCAAACCTAATCCAGAAATCATTGATTATATCGCTAAGGAATATAAAGTAAAAAAAGATGAGATTTTAATTGTTGGAGATCGTTTATATACAGACATTTTAGTGGGAGTTAACGCTCACGTTGATACTTTATGTGTATTAAGTGGAGAGAGTTCACTAGAAGATGTTTGTAATTATGAACATCAACCAACATATATCTTAGACTCTATTAAATCATTACCAGATTTACTCAAGTAAAGGAGAAGAAATATGACTACTAAAGTTGAAGCAAACACTCCATTAAAGTTAAACGTTAAAAGGACTTTGTGGATTGGCTTAGCTTTTTTTGGAATTTTACTCGTGTGGCAGCTTTATAATAGTTATTGCTCACCAATGCTTTCATTCATGTTTGTTAAGCATGACTACGCCGATTTAATTAGAGGCCATGAAAATCTTGATTTAAAAGATCTCCTAGCTCAAGGAATTATTAGTTCTGATCAATATTTGGATGTCCAGTGGAAAGTTGGTATCATCATGGCTCTTGATAATGTCGCTGCTTTATTTATTATGCCTTTATTTGGTATTTTATCTGATAAAACCAAATCTAAATTAGGTAAGAGGATGCCATATATTATCGTCGGTTCTATTGTTACTGCGATTGCTTTACCATTTATTCCAATGTTCTTCTCTATGGGTATGGCTACTTCTATTGCCTCTATTGTTGGCATGATTGTTGGCTTAATCATGATGATGGTGGTCATTATTATCTTCATGATGTCATATCGCTCTCCTGCAGTGAGTTTGATGCCTGATTTCACTCCAAAACCACTCAGAAGTAAAGCAAATGGGTTAATTAATATTGTTGGTTATGTTGGTGGAGCGATTGGTTCGGTATTTGCAATTGTAATTCCAGTAACTAAATATATCGATGGTTCAAATAAATCTTTATGGATGCTTGAAATTCCATTTATTGTTTGTTCTGTTGTTTTACTTGCTTCTTTAGCCTTACTTATTTGGAAAGTAAAAGAAAACAAATTACATGAAGAATTAGATGAGACGATTCGTCAATATGATAGTAAGGGCGAGTCTGCTGAACAAGTGACCACAAATAGTAAATTGTCTAAAAAGAACTTGCGTAACTTAATTCTAATTTTAATTGCCGAAGTATTTTGGTTTATGTCGCTTAACGCTGTTGAAACATTCCAAACAAATTACTGCATGTTCTGGCTCAACACTTCTAGTAGTGGTGGCGCAATTATGACCGTAATTAGTGGTGCCGCTAGTGTTGTTGGTTTTGTAATTGCTGGTTTTATTGCGGATAAAATCGGTAGGAAGTGGACTATTTTCCTTGGAATTTGTATTGTTGCTTTATGTTATTTAGGCTTTGTTTTCTTCCCAAAAGCTAGCCCAGAAGAAGTAGCGGCTAAACCATTTGCCTCTTCTCTTCCTTTCTTGTTCTTTATTATCTTACCAACCGTTGGACTTGGAAGTAGTCTCATTCATATTTGTTCGTTCCCTCTCGTGACTGATTATTGCACAAGTGAAAAAGTTGGTAGATTTACTTCGTTATATTACACTGCTAGCATGTTAGCACAAGCTATTACTCCAATCGCTATTGGCTTAATCTTTAGAGCGACTTCTTGGATTGCTTTGCCAATTTATAGCGCTTCTTTGATGGCTTTAGCGGGATTAGTGTTCTTCTTTGTTCAAACCCCTAAAAAGAATGACAAAGTGAAAAACGAAAAAGGCCTATCAGCCCTAGGTAGTGACGATTAATTTATGAAAAAGAAAAAAGCCTTATCTTTAATTAATCCTCAGCTTCTTGAAGGAATTGCTCATCGCGGTCTTCATAATGAACAATATACTGAAAACGGGATGAACGCTTTTATTAACGCAATTAAACATAACGTTGCTTTTGAATTTGATATTCATCTTACAAAAGATCACCAATTAGTGGTTTGTCACGATGAAGATTTATTTCGCACAACTGGTAAAAAGGGAATCATTGAAGATTTATCTCTTTTAGAAATTAAAAAGAACTATCGCTTATTAGATGGAGGAGAAATCCCAACCTTACAAGAAGTAATCGATTTAAATAAAGATCAAGTTCCAATGGTTATTGAATTAAAAGTGTTCAAAAAGAACTATAAACCATTAGTAAAAGAATTTAAGAAATATCTTCCACAGTTAAATAAAAGGAATACATTAATTATTTCTTTTGATCCTCGTAGTTTATGGCTGCTTAGAAGGTGCGGTTTTGTCCGTTCCTTATTAGTATCGAAATCTGATGAATACACCTGGATATTTAGACATACAGTGGAATCAGTGGATTTAGATATTAACTTATTTAGTGAAAATAGAGTTAAAAAATACGCGAAAAAGCATTTCACAAATGTTTGGACTATTGAAAAAATAGAGCAACTACAGAGTGTCTTAGAATATGTTGACACCATAACATATCAGTATCTAGAACCTCAAAAAGTTAAAGAATTATTGAATAGATAAGAGATAGCTCATCTTAGATGAGTTTTCTTTTTAAATGTTAAATATGAATAATCATTCATTTTTATGTTGCAAATATGAATAACTGTTCATATAATAAATTTGAGGATGGTAAATGCTATGTATATTAACGATAAAGTAATAGTGAAGATGCAAGACACATTAAAAATTGCCGCAGATGGGACGAGATTAAAGATTCTTTTTTCTTTATTAGATGAAATTGATAATAACGTCTTAGAGCCTCATCATTTTGTTGAGAAGTGTGTAAATGATATCGCTTGTCAAATTGGGGCGTCACAATCTTTAGTGAGCCATCAATTAAAAGTGCTTAAAGATGGTGGGTTTGTTAAAAGCAATAAAGTCGGAACAAAAATATACTATTCTTTAAAAGACGAACATGTTCAACAAATTATGAAAATCACTTATGAACACGTCTTAGAGGATGATAACCATGATTAAGAAGACTTATCACATCTCTGGCTTTGATTGTCCAAGCTGCGCTTCTAAAAGCGAAAGACATTTAGCAAAACATGAATTAATACATGAAGCGATTATTGATTTTAATAATGATCGTTTATATATCACTTATGAGGATAAAGAATTATCAACTGAGGAAATTAAAGATATTATCGCTGAAGTAGAAGATGATGAAATCGAAATATCTTCTTTAGAAGAACATCATCATGAACATCATCTATTTTCTTTGGACACTGTTTTTATTCTTTTAAGGATTTTATATGTTGTTATTGCTTTATTAGTGGGTTTTTTAGCCTTAAAAGGAGACCAATATTTCTGGTATAGCTTTGGAGTATTTCTATCTGCCTTATTAGTTATTTCTTATGATGTCTTCTTTGAAGTGATTGAGCATATTATTCATAAAGAAGATATCATTGATGAACATCTACTTATGTCACTCACTTCTATTGGGGCTTTTATTGTTGCTTCATTAACCAAAGATAAAGAAATTTTCTTAGAATCGTTAATGGTTATGACTTTATTTCAAGTTGGAGAAATTGTTGAACATATTGTTACCCATAAAAGCAAAGATGCGATTAGTAGTGCGGTAAGATTAAGAATTGAAACCGCTAATGTGATTAAAGATGGAGATATTAAAAAGGTCAAACCAGAAGAACTTAATCTTGATGATATAGTAATTGTTAGTGAGGGTGAACAAATCCCTACTGATGGAATTATTGTTGATGGAGAAGGATTAATTGATACTTCTAGTTTAAATGGAGAATTTGTTCCTATCACTTCTAAAATAGAACTTGAAGTCTTTGCTGGATATATCGTTAAAAGTGGTTCATTAAAAATTAAAGTCACTCGTTTATATAAAGATAGTGCAGTTTCTAAAGTAATTGATCTCATTTCTAGTAGTGGCGCTAAAAAGAGTAAAGCTGATGAATTCGTTACTAAGTTTGCGCGTTTTTATACCCCAATCATTTTATTAGCGGCAATATTAGTAGGAGTAATAGGTGGGGCAATTTCTTCTAATTGGGTAGAGTGGACTATTTTAGGACTTAAGATGCTTGTAATTGGTTGCCCATGCGCAATTGTTATTTCTGTCCCACTTGCCTATTTTGCTTCCTTAGGCTTAGCAAGTAAAAATGGTATCGTCATTAAAGGTAGTAATTATTTAGATGAATTATATTCTCTTTCACGTGTCGTTACTGATAAAACCGGAACCCTCACAAAAGGGGAATTTGTGATTAGTAAAATCGTTCCTATAAACGCTCAAGAAGAGGAACTCATGGAGTCACTTATAGCAGCGGAATATCTTTCAAATCACCCAATCGCCAAAGCGGTCATAAATGGCAAAAATATAGAAAATATCGCCATTTTAACGGAAAATTTCACGCAAATCCCTGGTAAAGGTGTCTCTATCACTTATAAAGGTGAAACCGTTTTAGCGGGTTCTGCATCACTATTAAAATCTTATAATATTGTCTTTGATGAAGTAGATGAATTTGGAGTGATTATCTATGTATCTAGAGGTAATAAATATCTTGGTTATGTATGTTTAACTGACGAGATCAAACCAGATGCTTATGAAATGGTGAAACTTCTTAAAAAAGAGAATGTCGAAGTCATTATGCTTACTGGTGATAAAGAAGAAAACGCTAAATATTTGGCTAATGAGCTTGGTATATCTTCTTACCACAGCGAACTTCTTCCTGAAGAAAAAGTTACTTATCTTGAAGCTGAGTTGAAGAAAAAAGGAACGACTGCTTTTATTGGTGATGGAATTAATGATGCAGCTTCTATTAGAGAAAGTGATGTTGGCTTTGCTATGGGGGCAATTGGTAGTGATGTCGCTGTTAGTAGTGCCGATGTGGTGTTAATGACTGATAATCCTAGTAAAGTCTATGACGCTCATAAGATTAGTAAAATTGCTAGAAGAGTGGCGCTATTTAATATCATCAGTGCGCTTACCATTAAAATCGGTATTGAAGTTGCGGCTATCATCACAAGTTTATTAGGACATCCTCATGTTATCCCAATGTGGCTAGCTGTGATTGCGGATACCGGATTAACTGTCTTACTTGTTATTAATTCTTTATTAATATTAAGTAGAAAAATCACTCACAAAAGAGTTAAATAATTTATAGACGCGCCATTAATTCAACTGGATAGAATGTCAGACTTCGAATCTGGAAGTTGAGGGTTCGAGTCCTTCATGGCGCGCCAATGCCGTTAAATTGCCTGATTATTATCAGGCTTTTTTGTTGATCATTATTGATATGTATCGCAAACGTGATACAATATATTCGAGGAAAAAAATATGGCGAAAACTGAAACTGTTCATACAAGAGTTACTGGTGACATCAAAGAAAAAGCTGAAAAGATTTTTAATCGCTTAGGATTAACAACTAGTCAAGCTATTACTCTTTTTTTGACTGCATCCGTAAATAATAATGGGCTACCTTTTGAATTAACATTGCCGGATGATGAGACTGATTTAGCTTTCGCAAAATCAATTGCCACTGTTGATGGGGTGGCCCCTTCTCAAGACGCTCAGAGAATTATGAGATTATATTCACGCGGTGAAATTGATTATGAAACTGCAGAATTCGCTATAGCGAGGTTATATAAATAATGAAGGATCCATATGTCTATGAAGGCACAAATGTGCTAAAGAATAAACTAGACATAAAAGATGAAGCAACATTAGAAAAGGCCGAGTCTGATTTTGTTGCCCTTGCAGCTAATAGATTAAGACACAGCGATTTCGTTATAGAAAATATTCAAGACGGACTAAAAATTCATAAATTTTTGTTTTCTAACTTATATGATTGGGCTGGTCTATCACGAAGCATTGATATTTTTAAAGGCGAATCATTATTAGATGGCCGCTCAATTGATTATGTCTATGCCTCTTATATTGATAAAGCTTTAAAGGATCTAAACGAAGAATTTAAAGAAGTAGACTGGGATGCATTAGATTCAAAAGTAAAAATAGAGAAGATATGTTATTTTGTTACAGAATTTTGGCATATCCATCCTTTTAGAGAAGGAAATACAAGAACTTCAGCAATGCT
>CADBUF010000012.1 GCA_902797795.1 uncultured Erysipelotrichaceae bacterium | reverse complement strand
CTTAAACGAATTACAAGCTGGTTATACTTTGCCATACGAAGAAATGAGAGAAGAAATTAACCAGTGGATGGAAAAGAATTTATAACATCACAATTAAATTAATTTAATTCTCTGACTTACAATGTAGAATCGAATGAAATTGTTTATGTAGAATAAGGTGGTTTCATCCACCTTATTCTTTAGAAGGCAATTATGGATAACTAAAGTGTTGTCCACATTAATTATAGAGATTATAATTAAGTTAATTATAATAAATTAGTCTATTAGGAGGACTTTTATGAAACGAATTAAACCTATTTTATTATTTACATCGTTAAGTATGCTTTTTACTTCTTGCGGAGGAAATTCACCCGATCCTATTATTCCGCCAGTGCCAGTAGATGATCATCATGTTGTTTTTGATTTTAACAACCCAGAAGAACTTGTTAAAAAGGGAGTGAAGTTAGATACAGTTTCTAGAAATGCCGGCAAAGAAAAAGAAATCGTAATTAAAGACGGTAAAATGATTTTAGATAACGATTTATATCTTGGCATCATTGGTCGAATCGAATCTGAATTAACAAATAATGTATGGATTAGAAAAGTTACTTTTACAGTCTTAGAAGGGGCTGATAAATACGCTCCTGAAGAAGAAAGTGAGAAACAAAGATTCCACGACAATGTTTGGGAAGATAAAACTTCTATCAGAACTGATTTAGGTGTCGGTGGATTATTCTTTAAAGGAACTGGAAAAGTGGTAATTGATAAAATTGAAGTCGATACTGCTGATTTTAAACCATATACCACTCAACTTAGTTTCTCTGGTATAGATGAGGATGAAAAAATATATATCTTAGGCGGATCTACTCAGGTTGACTACGACGCTAGAAAAGAATTTAAAAGCGATATGATTTTTCCAATTAATGAAACTGTTAATTTCTTAATTGAACGTAACGCGAGACACAAGAAATATTATGGATTCCCAGATGCTGCTGCCCCAGAAGGATTTGCTCCAATTAGAACTGTTGATGCTACTTTTGAAGATCCTAAAACTGGTGAACAAATTGTCACCAAAGTCTATCAATTGAGTATTATTGATGATATTACTTTAAAAAATGTCCCTGTTAGCTTTACTTGGACTGGTGTATCTGCTTATAACGCTTTAAAAGTTGATACTACTAGCGCGATTAAGTATGTAAAAGGTTTTATGGAGACTAAAGCTTTAGACTCTATTGATATTCGTCCTGGTGATGCAATTTATGGTGGCACTATTAAAATGATTGGCTTAAGAGCAAAATCTGGCTACCACGATTTAAAAGTATATGTTAATGGAGTGGAAGCTAAAGTTGATTATAGTAAAGAAACCCCATCCTATTCATTTGTCGTTCCTGAAAAAGATGAAATCATTATTTCATTTAAAGCTAGTGAAGGTGATCCAGTCACTCCAGGAGTGGATAAATTAGTAGTGAGTGAAAAAGGCTATTTATTAGTTGGAAAAAATGAAGAAGGTAGATTTTTAGCCTTTAACGCCGCTCTTGATCACCCTAGTGCTACTTTAAAATCAATTAAATTTAAAGGTGAAGAATTAACTCCAATTGTCCAAGAAGAAGGTACAGCCTATAAATTATCTGATGAACAAAACAAAGAATATGAGGCTAGTAGCGATAAATTATCTTTATTTACAGTAGAAATAACTGAATCAGGTATCTTTGATACTTCAATTAGAATTAATACTGGTAGCTTTGTTAGTAAAGTTGAAGAATCTAAAGATGGTGGTGCAACTTATAGCGAAGTTAGTATTTCTGACTCTCTTTATCACGTCAAAGGTAATTCAAAAATTAGATTATCATTTACTCCAAATGAAAATTTAGAGATGTTTGCGATTGAAAGAAATGATGTTCGACTTGTTAAAGGAACTGATTACTTAGTTAATGAATTAGGAGTTGCAACTTATGTTTTTGACGCTTCTAGAAGCGAATATGAATTCTTAGTCCAAACTATTAATCAAAAAGTAGTCCTAACTGCAAATATCAGCGAAGGATATAAAATCGAAGGATTAACTAGTGAACCAGTTAATGTTGGAGAACCTGTTAGCTACAAATTAGCGGGTAATGATGATGAACACTCTTTATTTGATAAGAATATCGTTATTACTTATAACGGGGCTAATGTTCCATTTAATGAACAAGATTATTCCTTTACTTTAATTCCTGTTAAAGGAGTTAGTGAGATTAAAGTAGTAATCACTGAAAAATAATAATCTTAAAAAATAATAAAAGGTACCTCTATCTAATTTCTAGAACTAGAGGTACTTTTTTAATGCCTTTAATTTCAAAAACTATACGAATTTTTAGATCAAATTGAATAACTGACCTTAGACAACCACAATTACTACTGATATAGATATTAAAGACCTATAAATAGGTCTTTTCTATTTAATCAGTGCAATCTTAAAATAAAATGTAGCAAATGCTACAATTTGTTTGTGAAAACATTCAATGTAAAAAAGACATAAAAAACAATTAGAAAACTATTCAACTTAAGCCAAACACAATTCGCGGATGAAATGGGCCTTTCTCGATCCAATATCGCAAGATATGATCTATGAAGTCTACTAGCTATGGTTTAAATCTTACATATGTTAACATATGATTACTCACGAAGATGATTGTCGTGTTTCCGAAATTTTATTATTTAAAGATTATTATTCTTATTATTGTTCATTTGTATGCTTATTTTCTTTATTAATAAGATTTCTTATAACATAATATTTTATAGATACGAGATAGGGGAGTACTTGATGACTCTATTATTACATTTAAGCGATATACATATTGGGGATTCTTCTACGGTTGATATCAATGGCATTGTTTCTGAATTGCCATCAGGTATTGCGGTTGAGAATTGCTTTATTATTTTTACTGGTGACTTTAGCCAACAACATCTTGATGAAGAGATATCTGCTTTTGATGTTTTGATTAACAACATAAAAGGATTAATAGACAGAAAATATGGTGTTGATTGCCAATTAATCCTTGTCCCTGGGAATCATGACATATCAATTGATGAAAGCAAGCAAGAACAGTATCGTTCCATCACAAACATGAAAAGTGGCGACGTTAAGAAACTGTATGTTGAAACGCTTAAAAACCAAAAACAGTCAATCAATTATTGCAAGAAATACGGCATTGATTTTTCAAAAAATAGTATTGTCTATAAGACGTTTGATACCAATAAAACAAGATTCCATTTTGTATTAGTCAATTCTGCGCCTTTTTCTATGTTGGGCTCTAATGATAAAGATAAAGGAATTCATTATTTGCTACCAAACAATTATCCAATTCATGGAGATCCTCAAAAAGGAAAGACAACCATAGAGATACTTGTTTCACATCATAGACCAGATTGGTTTGTGTACAGTGCAAAAACAGCTCTTGAAGACTTTGAGAATACTGTTGCTACATTTGGATTTTATGGTCATGAGCATACTTGTGAAATTAAAGAAGTAAGAATTGATTATGAAGAAGGCTCGACAATCATTTCAAAAGGCGGCGAATTAAATGTAAACTCAGGAGCAATAACTGGTAGTTTGGCCGCTTATTATGTCAACGATGATTGCAGCCGTTGCGAAATGTTTAAATTTGTGTTTGATTATAAAAAGAATAAATTCAAAAGGCACCATTTTGAAAAAGAGAATCTAAAAACTAACACGCCTTTATTAATTAAAGACACTTTTATTTCGACTATTATCAACCCTTTGTTGAAAGATGATGTTCGTGAGAGAGACATTTTTGTAATGCCTTTATTGAAAGCTTCCGGCAAGCAGGAAAACATTAACGATTTTCAATCTTTTGTAGACCATATCGGAAAGCAACATAAAGTTTATTTGTTCGGAAATCCAAATTGTGGAAAAAGTATCTTGCTGCATAGGTTGTTTGAATATTTTAAAAATGACAAATGGTGCATATACCTTGATGTCAAATATGAATATCCTAACAACATTGAGACAGCGATTAAAAACGCTTTTAATGAGGAATATAGAAGTGCAATCAATGTATATGATGATTTTATTGAATCACCATTAGATGAAAAGATTATTTTAATTGATAATTTTGATTGTGTTGAAAAGGATTACAAAAAGAATGAAATACTGGATTATTTGAAAGAAAAGTTTGGCATTATTATCGTTTCCTCTATTCAAAAGAACGAATCACTAAGTAATTTAATAAAGAGATATTTCGAAGAAAACGAAACGTTCATCATAGGTGGTTTCTCAATTAAGCAAAGAATCGAATTCTATAACAAATATTTAAAACAAAAGAATATTATTAGCGAAAATGAATTGTCATTAATTACAAATGCTATTGAGGCTTCTATTTCAACCTGTAGTGTTTTGGATATTTCTGATCCGAGCTATTTGCTACCATTAATTTCTCAAATATATAACAATAAACTCTACCAAGAACGTGATACCCAAAACGCTTTCACCATTATTTTTGAACATTCTTTGAGAAGCGCCATATTAAACGCATCTAACGGAGAGTCTTTAGATGATTGTATAAGCGTTATCCAGCTTCTTGCTTTGCACACGGTGTTTGTTAAGCAAGGATCTTCTTTTGACTTTGCAGATATTTCAAAATGTGTAAAAGAAAGACGCAAAGACTTTACTCATATCAAATTAACCGACGAAGATGTTCTTAGAATTCTAGTTGGTTCAAAACTTGTCTATAAAGAAGACAACGAGTATAGGTTTGAAAGAAATTCATTTTTAGCTTATTTTGCATCGCTAGAAATTATCAGGCTTTACCAATCTGGCAAAACAGATTATTTCAATAAGATTGTTGATAATATTGTTTACGGAATAAATGGCGACATCTTTGTTTTCGTCGTTTACCAGCTTAAAACTATCAACGTGTTTTTTGATATCCATGACACTTTAGACAAGCTTTTAAGCAAGTTTGAGGAAATAAACTTTGAAACAAAAAATAATCCTATTCTAAAACTTAATAAAAAGTTGATTCCCGAAACCAAAAGACAAGCTGAGAACAAGAAAGCTTTATATGAAAGATTGGATACAGAAAATAGAAGAAGAATCGAATCAGCAAGAGATAATGAAAGGAAGGCTTTTGATGTAGAAGAAGATAAAGAAATCAACGCCATTAATAAAATTGCAAAATTAATTGAGATATCTTGCAAAGTAATTGCTGGTTTTCCTAGCGAAATAGATTCCGAGACAAGATATTTGTTTTTGGATAAAACAATCTCTGCATCTTTGAAAATTGTGAACTTGCTTTTCAGCTTTAGCAGTGAAGAAGAAATCAAAGAAGTTGAAGAAGATTTTAATAATGCCAAAAAGCAATGGATTGACAACGCAAAAGAAAATGGTATTAATGAACGCATTATTAAACAAGTTGAAGATATGGATATCGTTCACGCTTTTTATGATATGCTAATTACTTTTGTTTTGAATATTGAAACAACAATGTCAAACATCATTAGTTCGAGAGTATCATTGCCAATAATTAATAAACTAGAGGATGATGTTTTCTTTAAAAAATTATTTAAGATTATTACTTATGCTGAGACAGGAAACTTTGATGCTTTCTGTAGCCAAATAAAATATTTCTATAAAGAACCAGAAAAGAATAAAGAAAAATTATTAATTATTAATAGAGTTGTGCGTGTGTTTGCCATAAAAAATGGTTTAAATAGTGAGCAGTGTGCTAATATTTCTAAAATAACAGGAATCCCTCAACTAAAACTGCTTGAATTCTGCAGTAGCCCAAAAAAGAAGGATTAATGGATTGAAGCACTCTGTTTCCTTGCATTGGTTTTTAAAGGTATCAATTATTTTGAGCTCTCTGCTTTTGATTAGACAGTTATTGTACTGAATTATTTTGCAAAAAATGTCAAAAAAATCAAAAACAATAATTAAAAATTGAAATTATTTTACAGATGCTTTATAGTTTAATCATGAGAGATAATATTAAAAAAGAAATAAAGAGTAGCTTAGGAAATGGAAAAGTAAAAATCCTTTGTGGCGCTTATTCAAAAACCATGAAAGAATTTCTAGTGGATGAAATTAGACAAACTTTTAAGAATGTTTATTATATAGGCAGTGTATTTACAAAGGTTGATTTGTTAGAACATCTTTCAGAAAACCTTTCAACAGAAGATAGTGTAAAAAAGATTTTTATAATTGATAGGCTACCAGATTATAACGATATAGATGGGATTATCAATCTATTTGCTGGTAATTCGAATGTTGATTTAATCGCTTCATCCAATATTCATTTAGAAGATTTGTTAGGTAATCGATCAACCGTGATTAGAGGAAGAGTACAGTATATTGCATTTCCACCTTTTTTGTATAGCGATTTCTTGGATAATCATCATACTTTTGATTTACTTAATTATGTTGAAGACACTGATGAAAAACTATTTGATTATATTCCAACATTCAAGTATAAAAACGAAGTGGAAAAGATATGCGATTATATAGCGAAAAATGTCGGCTATCCTGTAAACTTTAGAGGAATGTTTGAGAATATGTCGCCAGACGTTAGTTTAAATACATTTGTTGGCATTTTCAATTACGCTGCACATCATAGATTCTTCTATGCATTAAACAGATTTGATTTAAAAAAAATGGACAAACTACCCAATTATTTATACTGTTATCCAGCGGACATATCACAAATATGTAGGAGTGTAACTAATATAGATAAGCAAAGAAGAAGCGTTTATGAAACTGCGATTATTGCTAAATTAATTAATGATAATAATCTCACATACAAAGCGGTCTATCGCAATAGCGAGAATAAGCATTCTAACGCTTTAGCAAATACATATTTCGTGGTTTCAAAAACCAAACAATTTTTATTGAAATTATATTTTACAGAAAATCAAGATTCTTTGGAGAGATACTATAGATATAGATCGCTGTATCCAAGATTCATTATTATCATGGACGATATTGATACTTATGTCGATGAACACGGTGTTACATATATGAGCGTAAAAAACTTTTTAACTTATGGAGTCCAATAATATGAGCAAATTTAAAAGAAACACCAAAGTAAAAGAATTATACAAAAAACTTCATAATGGAAAGATTAAAATTGTTGCCGGAGTTAGAAGATGTGGCAAGACATATCTTCTAGATACTTTATTTTATGAATATGTTTCTGAAAAAGATAAGCTCGGTAAGAATTCTTTTACAAAAATATATTTAACTGGAAAGCACAAGAAATATAAAAGCGAAGAGTTGTTCAGATCACTATTAAAAACCGTCGTAGACAGCAATCCAGAAATCATTTTCATAGATGAAGTTCAAGAAGCAGAAAACTATCACAAAGTTCTTAAAGATTTTATCTATGATTATCCAAATATTGATTTGTATGTTACTGGTTCGAACAGCAATACTTTGTCCGCTGATATAGTTGAAAGTTTTAAAGAATTAGCGGATATAGTATATCTCTATCCTTTAACTTTCAAAGAAATTAGAGCTGTTAAGAAAACATACTCTTTGCTTGATTATTTGAAATATGGTGGTCTGCCAACAGTTGTAAATACAAAATCAAAAGATACAGAGATAGATTATATTTACAAACAGATATATCAATTAGATATTGTGGATAGAACAATAAAAGAAAACTTTTTATATCTATCAAAAGAAGACATGGATAGTATTATGTCTAATCTATTCTCGGGCTCTACTCCTTTTAGTACTGTTAGAGTTGTCGATGAAATGTGCAAACATTATGGCTTTGATAAAAGTCAAAAAGCTCAATTACGAAGGGAAGTTAAAGATTATTTAGACATTGTAACTAAATCTTTCTTATTTAGTCCTTTTGACAACGAATCGTATGGCAGAAAAACACCACTAGAAATGATTGGCCTAAATAAAAAATATTACTGCTGTGATAGTGGCATTGCGTATGAACAATGCAAAGTTCCGAATCATAAACTAACTTCCGCATTAGAAACTGCCGTATTTCTACATTTAAAGCAAAATAAGATTGACTCGACTGGTTTATTAATAATTGGTGAGAAAAACAACGTTGAAGGCGAAATTGATTTTAATTATTCAGGTAATCATGTTCAGGTAGCTTATTCTCTTACTGGAGATAATTTCGATAGAGAAATAGGAAATTTGGTTGCGATTAATGATGATTGCAAAAAGTCCTTGATTTATGTTGAGATACTAACGGATACAAGTAGAATAGACAAAAGTGTTAATGCTGTCCAAGCCGAGGTATTTCTAACTTCTCTTCTTAAATAATTGTTTAATGACATTAAACACCTGAAAAAACGAATATTATGTATTAACCGCACCAGCAAATGAAAAAAGTGTTAAAAAGATGTGAATTTTCTTTTTTCCAAGATTTAGGCATGGTGGGAACAAATATATAGCTAAAAGATATTTGATTTCGTCGCTTAAGTATTTTGATGGAATTTTGTTAAATGCTCTATATTATTAACTCCGTTATAAATTGCTTATTGACTATTTAGTGTGGAGCGATATACCTATTGGCGCAATCTAATTAAGTAAATGCCGAGTGTAAAAGCTCGGTTTTTTTCTTGTTCGTGGCAGCTTCAACACTATAGAATGAACTATTAAAAAATTGATGAGTTCAAAAATAACTAACCATAGTTAGCGTTGTTTGTTTTGCTATAACAACTTGCTCATTTCTATATGAGCGTCTTTGACGCCATAAGAACTAAATGATAAAATAAATATAATTTATTAAAGGAAAACTATTTATGGAATTTGATCTTTTGATTAAAAATGGCCAAGTTGTTTTACCTAATGGAATAAAAAAAGTAGATATCGCTGTTAAGGAAGGAAAGATTGCTTTAATTAAAGAAAGCATTTTAGAGCCTGCAAAAGAAGTGGTGGACGCCTCAGGAAAGATAGTTGTTCCTGGAGCAATTGATGTTCACACCCATCTAGCGATGCCTTTTGGTGGAACGATTTCCGCTGATGATTATTTTACTGGTACAAGAGCGGCCTTATGTGGTGGAACGACATCAATTATTGATTACCCATGCCAAAGAAAGGGCAATTCAATTAAAGAAACACTTAAACCAAGATTTGAAATGTGTGAAAAAGATGCCTGCTGTGATTATTCTTTCCACGTTGCGATCACTAATTTCAATGATGGAGAAATATTAAAAGAGATGGATGAAGCTTGTGAATCTGGTATCACTTCTTTTAAAGGTTATATGGTCTATAAAAAAGAAGGAATGATGGTGGATGACGGAATGATTTATCAACTCCTTTTAAGATGTAAAGAAGTGGGTGCGATGCTCAACTTACACGCTGAAAATCCAGACATCATCGATGTTCGAAGTGAACAATTCCTAAAAGAAGGCAAGACTAGCGCCTGGTACCACTATTTATCTCGACCAGAATTTGTGGCTGCCGAAGCAGATAAACGAGCGGTTCATTGGGCCACTCATCTTAATACCCCTGTTTATATTGTTCATATGTCAGATAAAGAAGGACTTGACGCAATTATTGACGCCAAAAAGAAAGGGTATGACGTTAAAGTTGAAACTTGTCCACATTATTTAGAATTCACTAACGAAGTATTTAAAAGAGAAAATGGAATCAACTTCGTTTGTTCTCCACCAATGAAAGGTCAAGATTCCCTTGAAGCATTATGGAAAGCATTAAATGAAGGCTATATTGATACAGTAGCGACAGATCATTGTCCATTCCAACAAAGTGAAAAATTATGGGGCAAAGATGATTTTACGAAAATCCCTAATGGATGTGCAGGTATTGAAAACATGTATCCTTATATGCTCGCTAAAGCTAACGAAGGAAAGACCACATATGAAACAGTGGTGAGAGTTTGTTCTTATAATCCTGCTAAAATCTTTGGCTGCAAAGATAAGGGAAGCTTAGAAGTCGGAAAAGATGCAGATATTGTTCTATTTGATCCAAAGAAAGAATTCACTGTTTCCGTAAAAAATATGCATTCTAATTATGACCACACAATCTGGGAAGGCTATAAATGTCACGGATATGTAACTTCTACATATTTAAGAGGCAAATTAGTCTTTAAAGATGGTGAGTTCCTTGGTGAACGTGGCTATGGTAAATTTATTAAAAGAGAAAGGTATAAAGGAAAATAATTATGGCCTATTTATGTGATTTAAAGAGAATGGAAGATAAGATTAAAACATTCTCCAAATTTGGTGATGCTGGGCACGGCGGTATTACTCGATATGCATTAAGTAAAGAAGACGAGATGGCGCGTGATGAATTCGTTAAAAGAATGACAGCGATTGGGGCAAAAATCGAAGTAGATGATTTGGCCAATATGTATGCGACAATTGAAGGAAGTGACCCAAAAGCCAAAAGAATTGTGATGGGTTCACATTGTGACTCTGTGAAAAACGGTGGTAATTATGACGGCATTTTAGGAGTTATGTCAGCGATGGAAGTCTTAGAGACAATCGTTGAAAAGAAAATACCTCATAAACATCCAATCACCGCGATGATTTGGACTAATGAAGAAGGCTCTTTATATCCACCAGCAATTATGACAAGTGGAATGGTGGCTTATGAATATTTGCCTGATTATATTAAACCTAGTGTGGAATATCATAAGATGATGGCCTCAATCAATGTCTTAGATAAAACCACAACCTATAAAGAAGCTTTAGAAGCCTTTAAATATAAAGGCAAAAAAGAAAATCGATTATCTAGAGACAAATATGTTTGTAATTTTGAAACCCATATTGAACAAGGCCCAATCTTAGAAGATGCGGGTAATGAAATCGGAGTTGTTGATTGTGTTCTTGGAATGTTTAATTATCGCTTAGAATTCCATGGTCAAACTACTCACGCGGGAACTTTCCCAATGCATAAAAGAAAAGATGCTTTATATGCGGCAAGTTTAGCGTTAATCGAATTACATCAAAAAATTGATGCCTTAAATAGACCCGAATTAGTGTACACAACTGGTGAGATTGTTTGTCACCCAGATGTTCATACTTGTGTTCCTGATTATGTCAATTTCTCTTTAGATGTTAGACATGAAGATCCTAAAGTTTTAGATAAAGTGTTAGAAATTGTTAAATCATTTGATGGAAAAGAATTCGCTAAATGTACATGTAAAGTTATTCCAATGTGGAATCGAGATACAGTCTATTGGGACAAAGATTTAGTGAAATTTGTCAAAGAATCATGTGAAGAACTTGATGTTAAACATCAATACATCCATAGTGGAGCAGGACATGATGCACAATTTGTTTCTTATATCATTCCTACCACAATGATTTTTGTGCAATCAAAAAAAGGTTTATCACATTGTGAAGAAGAATATTCCGATCCTAAACACTGTATGTTAGGAGCTAGTGTCATGCTCAATGCTGTTTTAAAGGCAGATAAACATTATGAATAAACCAGAAGGACAGCAACAATTTAAAAAGAAACTTAACCCAATGGACGTATGGGCCATTGCGTTTGGTTGTATCATCGGTTGGGGAGCTTTCATCAATCCTGGAGAAAAGTTCCTTCCTAATTCTGGTGTTTTAGGTACTGCAATTGCTATAGCAATAGGAGCAATAATTATGATAATTATCTCCTTTAGCTATGCCTATATGATTAAAAAACATCCAAAAGCAGGCGGAGAATTTATTTTTGCTAAGCAATGTTTTGGTAGAATTCCTGCTTATATATGTGGTTGGTTTTTAATTGCTGCTTATTTATCTAATGTCCCACTTAATTCAACAGCCTTAGGGCTTGTGGTGGATGGCATTGCTCCAGGATCATTACATTTTGGCTTTTCTTATGAAATAGCCGGGAAAACAATTTATTTAGGTGAAATCTTATTAGCGTGTGGAGTGTTAATACTTTTCGCTGTCATTAATATGTTAGGAACTAAAAAGGCTGGGATTGTACAAACCATTCTAGCGGTGTTATTAGGTTCGACGGTTATTGTTTTAGTTATAGCCGCTTTAGCCTCTCCACTTACTAAATGGAGCAATATGGGTAACATTTGGGGATATTTCAAATTGCCTGATGATCCTAAATTAGGTGGCATCGGAATTACTTCATCAATATTTGCGACTTTAGCAATTGCCCCTTGGGCATTCGTTGGTTTTGAAACAATTCCTCAAGCTGCGGAAGAATTTAAATTCAGCTTTAAAAAAGTTATCTTTATCATGGTGATCGCTATTTTGTTTGGAACATTTGTCTATGTTGCTAATAATACGATTACTGCCTTAGTGATTGAAAAATGGCCAGAATACATCGCTAGCGGTGGTAGTTGGCCACTATTATATGCTGCTCAACAAATCTTAGGAAAGATCCCTGGAACAATCATTTTAGCGGTAGCTGTATTAAGCGCTATTTTATCGGGTATCATGGGCTTTTATATGGCCTCTAGTAGACTAATATTCTCTATGGGAAGAGAAGGATATCTACCAAAAAGATTTGGCACAGTTGATAAAAAACATAGCGTCCCACAATTTGCTATTTTATTCTGTTTAATCATTTCTTTGGTCGGACCATTTTTAGGAAGAAACGCCTTAAGCTGGTTTGTGGATATGGCTTCGATTGGTACTTCTATTGGCTTTGGATTTACCTGTTTAGCGGCTTTCATCACAATGAAAAAAGAAAAAGATGGAAGCATCTTTATGAAAATCATAACCCTGTCAGGGTTAGCTTTTTCGATTGTCTTTATTGTTATCCAACTAGTTCCTATTGGTGGACTAGGAGTTAACTTCTCTATTCCGTCTTACATCATCTTTGCGGTTTGGATTGTTTTAGGAGCGGCCTTCTTTTTGTGGCAATTCCTTTCAAAAAAGAAAATTGAAAAAGATGTTGAATCGTTAAATGAAGATAACGTAGAGAAAAACGAAGAGCAATAACGATTTACTCCTATTAACCTCTTATTCAAAATAGGTTATTAAAGAGTCCTTTTTCTATCGCCTTTTTATAAAAAAGAGTATCCTATTAATCGTGGAATATATTTTATTTGCTTTTCTAGCTTTGCTTGCCTCTAGTGGCAACACTATTTTTAATAAATTGGGCGCGAATAAAGCTTCGGCCATAACAAATGCAGCTCTTAAATCATTTTTTATGGTTATTGCTTGTTTCTTTATATGTTTAGCTCTTGGCCACGTTCCAACTTTATATAACTTGTCACTAGAACAGTGGCTTTGGATTTCTTTGGTTGGAATTTTAATGGCGATAAACTGGTTATTTTATTTCCTCGCTATTAAAAGGTCTCATTTAGAAGCTTTCTCACCATTTTGTAGTGCGGGAACTTTGTTTTTCGCTAACTCTTTATTTATAATCTTTACTTTTTCACTTGTTACTGGTGGTGGTAAACCAGCAAATATCGCTTTATATTTTATTGGTTTAGCCCTTTTATTAGCGGCCCTTATCTATATTGTTTTTAATAAAAAGATCAATTCTAAAGCGAAGGCACATTGGGTGATATTTGCTCTCGTGTCTGTTATTGCTTTTGCCTTTGTTTTATTAATCGTCAAATTAAAGTTAAGTGATTTACCATCTGACGTTATTTCTTTTCATCAAACCTTCATCTTATTTATAGCGATGCTTTTATCTTCTATTTTCACTAAATCAATAAAAGAAGTGGTAACTATTAATTGGAAGGGTCATTTATTTATCTTCTTAGGAGCGGTATTTAACGCTTTAACAGTAGTGGCAAAATATAGAGCCTTCTCTTATTCTAATTCGATTCCTGCGATTGTTAATGTGATTGTTGGATTAGATTTCATCATCGTTTCTTTAGGTACAGTATTATTCTTTAAAAGCAAAAATAAACTCCAGTTATTATTAATCATTATCCTTGTTTCTATAGGGATGGCGTTAAATACTTTAGCGGGATTAATTTAAGGTATAATTATTTTTTCCGATATTTTAAATATTAATGATCATAGCAATCATTTTATCGATGTAGTCCACTAATTCATCTACTGTCTTTTTATAAAAGCGGTGTTACATTTTATATATAGAATAAGTATTACTTATGATAAACTTTTATTAGTTATGAGAAGACGATATTTTCTTTGGACAATTGCGGTGTTTGGAATTATTGGAACCGCCTATGGAGCGTCTTCTTTAATTTACAATTTTAAAAAAGGCGAAGGTCTATTTATTTCTGGTTTAATTTTGCTCATTATCGGAATTATTGCCTTACTTGTTTTTCTAGTCTTTTTTACTATCCAATATGTGTCAAATAAGAACAAAATAAACGCTCCAATACCAAGCGAATTTAAAGAAGAAAAAGATATAGAAGAGAATAAAGACGCGAAAGAAACCTCTTCTTTTAATGAAAAAAGTGAGATTGAAATAGAGAAAAATAATGAATATTTTTATAAAGCAGAAAGAGATGAAAGAACCTCTTACCGTTATTCTTCTATTTCCACTATATATGTTAAACAAGTTGGTTATGGACCGATATTAAGAATTGATGGTAGCCGTATTTTAGATATGCGAACAAATACATATTACCGTATTGAAAATGATATGGTTAATCAAGAAGGATATGGACCAGTTTTTGAAATTAGAGGCAATCAAATTAAAAACGCTTTCGGTGGCTATCTTTATGAATTGAGTGGTAGTAACATCAATAAAATTTTTGGTGGTTTTTATGCCTCTATTAGTGGTAACTATATCACTCTTTATGACTTATCAATAAAATATGAAATCACTGATTCATTGTCAAAAAGCCAAATTCTCGTCGTAGCGGTTCTTCTTTTCGGAAAATATTAGTTATATAATCCTCTTTCAATTTATTGAACGGAAATTATTAACGCGTAATACATAGGTGTGTTAGAATATTTTTTAATGAATGAAATTAATGTCTATATTCTTCATACTTCTTTTGTAAACGACAATTATTCTTTTATTGTTTCTCATATTGATAAAAGTCGAATTGAAAAAGCTAATAGGTTCGTTCAAAAAAAGGATCAAATTCTCTCCTTGGGTGGAGGGTATTTACTATATAAATTTCTTCCACATAAAGAGATTAAATTTACCGATAATGGTAAGCCTTATATGGAAAATGGACCATATTTTAATTTGTCACATTCAGGGGAATATGTTGTTCTTGCTGTCTCTATAGATAGAGATGTTGGAGTGGATATTGAACGCATTGATCAAAGCAAAATTGGGGCGATTAAATATTCATTAGTGGATGAAGAAAAAGAAATTAATGATATCAATGATTTATTCCTTCTTTGGTCTAATAAAGAAAGCCTTATTAAATGTTTCTCTAATTCGCTTATGGATATAAGAAAAATAAAGGGCCTTCCTTTAGAAGGAAATAGATATGGTGGTTACACTAAATCGATGATATATGATGGCTATTCGTTATCTCTTACTTTAAAAGAGGAAAAACCATTTAATATAAATATTAAGAAAATCAATTCTTTGGAGGAATAACAATTATGGAAAAGTATCTTTTATCGCAATCTGAATTAGGGATTTTGTTTGAATGTTTAAAACCGACAACTAAATATAACCTCCCTTCTTTATTACCTTTAGGAGAAGATGTTGACGCCAAGAAAATAGAGGCCGCTATTAATGAGTTTAGTAAAGTCCATCAAGGGATATTTACGATCATTAAAAAAGATGATGAAGGAAACTTCTACAAAGAATGTCATGTAGAAGATATCAAAGTCCCTCTTAAAGAATTAAAAAAGATTAATGAAAAAGGGTTGGTGAAGGAATTTGATCTATTTAACCATCACTTATATCGTTTTGAGCTTTTAAAAGTTAATAAAGAATATTATCTATTTTTTGATTTCCATCACATCATCGCTGATGGTAACACAATTAAATTATTCATTGATTCCTTAGATGCTTTATATAAAGGAAAGAAAATACCTTCTGAAAAAGAAGATGTCTTCTCCTACTGTAAGCGCGAACAAAAACTTCTAAAATCCAAGGAATTTAAAGAAGCTGAAAAATATTATAAAGACAACTATGGTGGAATCGACACTGAAAGTACAATAGTCGAGGACTATAAAAAAGAAGAAATTAGTCATCATACGATTAAAAAAGAATTAAAAGTTGACGCTAGTGAGGTTCGTGAATTTACTCATAAGCAAGGAATTAAAACATCAAGCTATTTTATCTCTTGTTTTATGTTCCTCCTTTCAAAAGTGAACATGGACAAAGAAGTAATAATTGCTTCCATTCATAATGGTAGAGATGAAACATTAGAAAATACTTTTGGTATGTTTGTAAGGACATTCCCTCTTTATCTCAATTTAGAAAATATCAAAACTTCCAAAGAAATGTTTAATAAGGTTAATGACGAATTGATTAATAATGTTAAACATGATTTATATTCCTTCTCTCAAGTTGTTACAAATTTAGGTGTCTCTCCTGAAATCTTATTTGCCTATCAAGGTGATTATATGTTTAAAACAACATTCAACGACAAAGAAGTAGTGGCTAAACAAATCGAAGAAAAAGATGGAAAAGGAATCATGTCTATTGAGATCCATAGAGATAGAAATAAGTTCTATATTTGGTTTGAATTTAGAAGTGATTTATATAGTGATGACTCGATTAATCAAATCATTGATTTATATGACATAATTCTTAAAAAACTGCTCAAATCACCATTAAAACTTGAAGAAATTGAACTTTTAGATGAAAAACAAATCAAGATTTTAGATGACTTTAATCATGTTGATATGAGTCAACTTGAACAGGGAAAAACAATTCTTGATAAATTTGATTATTGGCTTAATAAGGAGCCCAATAAAACCTTAGTGGTCTATAAAGATAAGAGTTACACCTATAAGGAAGTTGACCTCTATTCAAATAGAATCGCTAATGAATTGATTAGACTTGGTGTTAAAGAGGAAGACAAAGTTTCAATCCTTATTTCGAAAAGTGAATATATTGTTATTGCCTCTTTAGGAGTTATTAAATCTTGTGCAGCCTATCAACCATTAGATGTTTCTTATCCTAAAGAAAGACTTAACTTCATGGTTAAGGATGCATCTAGTAAAGTTGTTATCGCCGAAAGACAATATATTGATTTACTCGATGAATATAAAGGCCCAGTTATTTATCTTGATGAATTTGATAAATTGAAAGATGAATCTCGACCTACAAATAGACCTAGACCTGAAAACCTTTTTATCATGTTATATACTTCTGGCTCCACTGGTGTTCCTAAAGGAGTAATGTTAGAACACCAAAACATCATGTCAGTTTGTAATGTTGATATTAATTTTAGAAATCTCCAACATGACGCGAGAGTGAGTGCCTATGCTTCATATGGATTTGACGCTGATATGCTTGATTTATATCCAACTATCGTGGTCGGGGGAACTATTTATATCATTCCTGAAGAGATGCGATTAGATCTCATTGGACTAAATAAATATTTAAATGAAAATAAAATTACTGATGCCTTCTTTACTACTCAAGTAGGTCGACAATTAGTGAGTGAATTAACATTTGAAACGATTAGAACTATTTCTGTAGGAGGAGAAAAGTTAGTCCCTCTTGACCCACCTAAAAACTATAAGCTATTCAATTTATATGGACCAACAGAAGGAACAATATATTGTTCCGGATATCATGTTGATAAACTTTATCATCGTATCCCAATTGGTCACGCTTTAAGCGATTATAAATTCTATGTATTAGACGAAAATAAAAAGAGATTACCATATCTTGCTAAAGGTGAGTTATATATTTCTGGTCCTCAAGTGTCTCGTGGATATCTAAATAGAGACGAAGAAAATAAAAAGGCCTTCTTGATTAATCCTTTCGATGATGATCCTCGATTTAAAAAACTTTATAAGACTGGTGATATCGTAAGATTCCTTCCAAATGGAGATATCGATTTTATTGGAAGAAAAGACTTCCAAGTGAAAATACGTGGCTTCCGTGTGGAATTAAGTGAAGTCGAACAAGTTATTAGACAATATCCAGACATTAAAGACGCGACTGTTAAAGATTTTGCGGACCCCGCTGGAGTTAAATATATCGTGGGTTATATCGTCAGTGATAAAAAGATTGACGTTGATGACTTAAAAGCTTTCATTAAAAGTAAAAAGCCACCTTATATGGTCCCCCCATATATTATGCAAATAGATGCAATTCCACTTAATCAAAACCAAAAAGTGAATAAAAAAGCTTTACCAGTTCCTGAATTGAAAGTGGAGGATGTCGTTAAACCTAGCACTGAAAATGAACAAAAGATCTTTGATATTATAAAAGAGATTTTAGGTCATGATTCTTTTGGAGTGACTACTGATATATATGAGGCTGGTATTACCTCTATTTCTTCTATCACTTTAACTGTGAGATTATCTAAAGCATTTAATAAAGAGATCTCTTCTCAAGATTTAAACGAGCACCCTAACATTAAAGAACTCGCTTCTTTGATGGAAGAACAAGATGAAAACAAGACTTATGATTTATTAAGTGAATACCCATTAACCAAGACTCAAGAAGGTATCTTTATTGAATCAATCGCTAAAGTTGGAAGTACAAATTATAACATTCCTTTATTATTTAAAATTGATAAGTCTATCGATATCAATAAACTTAATGAAAGTGTGATTAAGGCCTTAAAGGCTCATGAATATCTTTTAACAACTTTGAAGATGGACGATGATGGGAACATCAAGGCTATAAGAAAAGAAGCTGAACCAAAAGTTGAAATTATTAAAGCTAATAAGCTCGATCAAAAATCTTTGGTTAGACCTTTTGAAATCGTTGGTGGTCCTTTATATCGTGTTGAAATCTATGAATGTAAAGATAATAATTACCTCTTCTTAGATGTTCATCATCTTATCTGTGATGGCACTAGTGAAAATATCCTTTTAAATGATATTAATAAAGCTTATTCTGGTGAAAAGCTTGAAAAAGAAACCTTCACTGGCTATGAACTTGCTTTAGAAGAGAACGATAAACGTAATTCAAAAGCCTATGAAAATGCGAAAGAATATTACGCTACTTTATTGAAAGATGTCGAAGATGGATATCTCATGAAGAAAGATTTAAAGACTGAAGAAGTCGCTAAATTACATGTTGAAGATATCTATTCTAATATTGATGTCAAAGCGATTAAAGAATTCGCTAGTAAGAACAATTTAACCCTAAATGCGATCACTAACTTCGTATTTGGTTTTACCTTCTCTAAATTTATTTATAAGCAGGATGCTTTGTTTGTCACTATCTATAATGGGAGAAATTCATCTAAGAACATGAACACTGTTTCGATGATGGTAAAAACTTTACCAGTTTATGTTAAATATCAAGAAAATGATGAAGTGTTATCTCTACTAGAAGAGATGAAGAAACAATTAGAGTCTTCACAAATAAACGACATCTATTCTTTCCAAGAAATAGCCTCAGCCTTTAATATCACTAGTGATGTGATGTTTGCTTATCAAGGAGACTTATTTGAATTTAATGAAATCGGTAATAAGAAAGCTGAAAGTGTGATATTGGATTCAGATGATGCGAAATCACTATTCTCTTTAGATGTTTTCATCGAAGATAATAAATTCAAACTTCATTTTGAATATGATGAATCAATGTATAACAAGAATACGATTGAATCATTTGCTAGATTATTTGAATTGGCGTTACTGGAAGTGACATCTAAAAAACACATCAGTGAAATTAACTGCTTACCAGAAGTTGATAAAAAGTTATATGAAGAATTTAACCAAACATATGTTAAACCTTCAAATAAAGCCTACCCTAAGATCGTAGAAGAAATAGTGGAGAAATATCCAAATAGACTCGCTTTAGCGGGTGTTGATGGAGAATATACATATAAACAATTTAACGAAAACGCGAATAAAGTCGCTCATGCTTTGTCTGAAGATAAAGTCGCTCTTGGTGAAAGAGTAATCATGCTCATGCCTAGAAGAGTAAGTGCTTATTTCGTTAGAGAAGGTATTCTTAAATCGGGTGGAGCCTTTGTCGCTATTGATCCTAAATATCCTGATGATCGTATTGAATATATCATCACCGATAGTGACGCGAAGATTTTAATAACCACTAAAGATATTGAAAAAGAAAAACATGACCTCATTAAAAAGACAAAGATTAAAGTTCTTTTAATTGAAGACATTTTGAAATCTAATAAGACAAGCAATTTAAATATTGGTATCCCACTAGATTCACTATGTTACATCATCTATACCTCTGGTAGCACTGGTAAACCTAAAGGGGTGATGATTAGTCATAAGAATTTATCAAATTATGTCTTAGATGGCGCTAATTTAGCCACTAACGAATATCGCATTATTAAAGACAAAGTGTCTAGCTGCTCGTTTGCTTCTTTTGCTTTTGATGCTTCTTTACAAGAAGAATGTGTCATTCTCTCTCATGGTTATCAAGCAGTGATCGCTAGTGAAGAAGAGATTGAAAACCCACTTTTATTATCACAAACATTAAAGAAATATGGAGTTAACATTATGTTCTTAACTCCTTCATACGTTTCTAACGTTTTAGATACTCTAGAATTTGTTGAAGCATTAAAGAACTTCAAAGTGCTTGATATGGGAGCAGAGGCTGTTCCTTATGAATTAGTGGATCGTATAAGAAAACATGGCATTGATTGCCTGATTGATAATGGTTATGGTCCAACAGAAACAACGATTACTTCATCAATGACCTTTATTACTGATAAATATGTCACTATTGGTAAACCTGTTGCTAACACTAGCTATTACATCTTGGATAAGGCTGGTCATATTTTACCAATTAATGCGATTGGTGATTTAACTATTGCCGGTGATAGTGTTGGTATTGGCTATTATAAACTTGAAGAAAAAACCAAAGCCTCATTTATTGATTTAAACGGTAAAAGAGCCTATCGAAGTGGTGACCTTGCTAGAATGAATAATGAAGGTAACACCGAATTCTTTGGACGTCTTGATAACCAAATAAAATTACATGGATTAAGAATTGAATTAGATGAGATTGAAAACGTTTGTAATTCTCATCCAGACGTCACTAGATGCGTCATTTTAGTGAAAAATAATGATGTTGATGGCGACTATTTAGCGCTTTATTACACCGCGTCAAAACCTTTAGATAAAGAAACTTTAACTTCATATATGGCAAAATCACTTACCCCATATATGATTCCTAAAGCAATGATGCAACTTGATCGTATCCCTCTTACTCCTAATGGCAAGATTGATAAGAAATCATTACCAGAAATTGTTTCTACTTCCTCTAATAAAGAAAAGAAAGCACCTAGAAACAAAACTGAAAAAACGATTTGTGAAATCTTTGCTAAAGCCCTTGGAAAACAAGATATCGGAATCGATGAAGATTTCTTTGAATTAGGTGGTACTTCTTTAAGCGCTTCAAAAGTTGCAATGCTCGCTCTTAAAGAGGGCTTACCAATTGCCTATAAAGATGTTTTTGAACATTCTACTGCCCTTGAACTTGCTTCATTAATTAATAAAGATGAAGAGGTGGTGGAAGAAGAAAAAGCAGTAGAAGAATCTAAGGATAATAAATATGCAGCGCTTAATAAAAACACGATTGAATATGTTGATGATATTCATAAAGAAAGAGATTTAGGTGTTGTCCTTTTAACTGGTGCGACTGGCTTTTTAGGAATTCATATTCTTAAAGAATTAATTGATCAGCACATAGAAACATATGTGTTAGTAAGAAGTAAACAAATCTCCTTACATAGTAGACTTTCTCTATTACTTGAATATTATTTCGATTCTCCATTTACTGAAGAACTTGATAGCTTTATTCATATCGTTGATGGAGATATTGCAGACGAGAACTTAACCGATAAACTCAAAGATATCAAATTTGACACACTTATTAATTCAGCAGCGATTGTTAAACATTTCTCAAATGATGATATCATTGAAAAAATTAATGTTGGAGGGGTGAAAAACCTCATTGGAATCGCTTTAAAGCATAATGCGAGAATGATTCAAATCTCCACTTTATCAGTTGCGGGCGAAAATATTGACCATAAGTTCGCTGAAAACTTCCGTATGAAAGAAAACCAATTAGACATCGGACAAGATATTTCTAACAAATATATCCATTCTAAGTTTATGGCGGAAGCAGCGATGTTAGAGGCAATTAATAAAGATGGATTAGATGGAAAGATTGTTCGTGTCGGTAATTTGATGTCACGTCAAAGCGATGGAGAATTCCAAATTAACTCTATTACTAACGGATTTATGCGATCTCTACGAGGTTATTACGCTTTAGGAAAATTCCCAATCTCTTCTTTGGATGAAACGACCGACTTCTCTCCAATTGATGAAGTCGCTAAGAGCATTCTCGTTTTAGCGACCGCTCCAAAAGAATTCACCGTCTTCCATAGTGCAAATTCTCATCCTGTAGAAATGGGTGATGTGATTGAAGCAATGAATGACTGTGGCTTAAAGATTGAAAAAGTTGGGGATAAAGAATTTATGGATGAGGTTATTAAAGCTACAAATGATGACGTTAAGAGCAAGAAAGTGTCTGCTTTAATTACTTATACAAGTAGTGATAATCATTCTCACTCTTATATCCTTACCGATAATTCATTTTCGATTAAAGCGCTTTACCGCTTAGGCTATAAATGGCCAATTACTGACCAAGAATATTTAACTAAGGCTATTAAGTCTTTGATTTCCTTAGATTACTTTGAAAGGGACGATTAATTATGCTTGCTCGTAATTCTAAATTGATGGATAAAAAACTTATCCAATATCTTCTTCCTTCAATGTTCATGATTTTTGCGATGCAATTTGGCTCGCTTGTGGATGGTATCTTTGTTGGTAACTTCATTGGTAATGACGCTTTAAGTGCTTCCTCTCTTGTTTTACCGATTTTATATATCATTCAATTGCCTGGATTTGCTATCGGTACGGGTGGTGCTATTGTAGTGGCTAATTATTTAGGCAAACGGAATGTCTCTAAATCCAAAACAACATTCTCGTTATGTTTAATTATTGGTATGGCTTTTTCTCTTTTATTTGCTGGACTAGCCTATTTAACTGCTGAACCATTAGCGAAATTATTCTGCCCAAACGATATCGTTGAATACGCTAGACAATATATTCTTATCTTCATGCTCACTGATCCAATTATCACCCTTGCTTTACTTTTAGGATCTTTCATTGGCGCAGACAATAATCCACGTCTTGCTTCAGCGATGTATATCGTCGCTAATATCTTTAAAATTGGTTCCGAATACGCCTTTATTAAGTGGTGCGATATGGGGATGTATGGAGCGGCTTTATCTACCGGTTTTGGATATTTTGTCGGCATTTTGCTCGTATTTTTCTATATTAAGAGCAAAAAACGTATGCTTTCATTGACCTTTAAATTTGACTCATCTAAGGAGTGCTTGATTGATTCATTGAAGGCTAGTAGTTCGCTTGCCCTTAATATGTTTTTAACGGCGATACAGATGTCGATTTGTTCGATCTATGTTTCAAAAGTAATTGAAGATAATTTTGAGATTATGATCTTTGGAATTCTTGCCAACATGGTCTTTGTCTTTGATTTATTTGCAGGTGGAATTATCCAAACCATTCCAAATATTTGTGGGGTGCTTTATGGGGAAAGAGATTATTACGCCTTAAGAAAAATAGCGAAAAAAATCTTCATTATTAATTTAGCGGTAACTGTCTTTTTAACCGCTCTTATTGCCATCTTCCCTGGAGTTTATTGCACAGTCTTTGGATTTAGTGAATATACCTCTAATAGCGGTCTTACCTTTACATGTATTTGGATTTATCTCGCTGCTTTTATTCCTTATGAGATTTCTAAATACAATCAAATGTATTACCCGACTATTACTAAAAATGTTCCTGCCTATGTCACTGTATTATGTCGAGAATTAATTTTAGTTATTCCTTTAACTTTAGGCCTATTATTCTCTTATGGTTTAAAGGGATATTGTGTGTCTCAAGCGGCAACAGAATTAGGAACTGTCTTTATCACTTATATCTTTATTTATATTTATAACAAGAAGAAGAAAACTACTTCCGAAGGATTATTAATGATTCCTAATATTGAAATTCAAGATAAATATGATGTCACGATTACTAACGACATCAATGAAGTTGAAGAATTATCAATGGAAGTAAAAGAATATGCCTTAAAACATGGGGCGAATAAAAGAGATGCGACGATGATTTCTATTGGCGCTGAAGAAATGGTGGCTAATATCATCCAATATGGTTATCGCTTTAAAAATCATCGTTATTATATCGACGTCACCTTAAGAATAAGTAATGATAAAATGTTACTCTCTATTAGAGATGATGGAATCATCTTCGATCCAACCCAATATAAAGAAGATGAACATGAATTCTCCACTAGTGGTATATTATTAGTGAGAAAAGTGATATCTAACATGTCTTACACAAGAGTGTTAAATACCAACAATACATATTTAGAAATTAATTTACAAGGAGCGTAATTATGACTATTAAAACAACTAAAGAAAAAGGTGTTATCACAATCGCCTTAGAAGGAAGATTAGACACCGTTACTTCCCAAGAATTAACTGAAAAAGTTCCTCATGAAGAAAGAAATGATTTAGATGTTGTTTTGGATTTTGCAAAACTCGAATACATCTCTTCTGCTGGATTAAGACTATTAATCGCCTTTAAAAAAGACGCACAAGCCACTAATAAGAAATTAGTGATTAAAAACTGTAACGACGTCATTAAAGAAATTTTCTCCGTCACTGGTTTTGATAAATTCTTAACAGTGGAATAGATAATGAAAAAAATTAGACTTGGTTTACTTGGTAAGATTATTTTGTTAACCGGTGGGTTGACGATTTTAATTGTGACCACAAGTCTAACTGTAAACTTATTAATTTCCCATAAAAACACTAAAAACAATTACACAAATACTTGTGAGCAAGTCACTAATTCTATTAACGATGTTGTAAGAGTTATTCCAGATCCAAATAACGGCTTTCAATCGATTATTGAAGAGCTCATTAGTAGATATGAAACAGTCGCGGATACTTATGAGCAATTAGACCCTACTGAATTAGCTAAATATCAAGGAGATACTCGAATTTCTTTATTTGGTAGCACCAGCGGAATGGGCTTATCTTTTATTCAGGCTGCTAGAAATAACTTTTATGGTTCAATTATTACGAGCATTCAATCTGTGAGCGAACGTTATACTTCAGTTAATAGTCGAATGTTTGTTTATGACGCTCTTAGAGGAAAGATCATCGATTTAGTCGAAGGTAGTATCCCTCTTACTGGTAATTACGGGGTGGTTGGATTAGCGTATCGGGTCACTAATAATACGGAATTATCTTTCCTTTCATCTAATCAAGCAAGCACTAAATATGCGGATGATTATGCTTCTTATGCCTACTTAAAATATTACACCGAGGGGGTTGATGATAGTAAATACCGTTGCTATATCGTTACTCAATATCCTCTATATGAATTTAATAAAACATTCAATCAACAATTAACCACTGAATTATTAATCACTATTGGAGCAGCGATTGTTCTAGTTGTTATATATGCTTTATTTACGAAATTTTTCCTTATTAAGAATTTCCGCAAATTATCAAAAGCGACAACTTCTTTCGTTGAGAAGATGAAAAATGATGAACCTTTAGAAGTTATTAATAGTAACATCAAATCTAATGATGAAGTTAGAGACTTATCTAATGAATTTAATGAGATGCAACACCAAATCATTGAATATGTTGATAATATCAAAAAGGCTAAAGCTAAAGAGCAACAATTTAATACGGAAGTAGAAATCGCTAGTAAGATTCAATTGGATTCTTTACCAGACACAACATATTTTGAACATAACATTGAAGTTAGAACCCTCATTCTTCCTGCTAAAGTAGTAGGTGGGGATTTCTATGATTATTTCTTCGTTGATAAAGACCACTTAGCGGTCGTTATCGCTGATGTCTCTGGTAAAGGTATTCCTGCTAGCTTATTTATGATGCGAGCGAAAGAAAAAATTAAAGCCGCATGTCACATTGAAAGAAGCTTATCTGAAGTACTTAACAAAGTTAATAACAGTTTGTGCATCAATAATAAAGAAGGATATTTTGTCACTGTCTTCTTAGGTGTACTTAATGTGAAAACTTATAAATTTGAATTTGTAAACGCTGGTCATGAACGTCCGTTTGTAAAACACAAAGGCAAACTTCAACAATTAAAAGTTAACTCTAACTTTGTTTTAGGTTTAGAAGAAGATTTCATTTATGAACAAGAATCTATCCAACTTGATAAAAATGATGAAATATTCTTACACACCGATGGATTAAATGAAGCGATTAATGAGAAAAAAGAAGAATATGGTTATCAAAGAATTTTTGATGATTTGAATAATGACAAAGAAATCAAAGAAAAAATCGATAATACGATTGATGACATTACTAAATTTAGAGGTAAGGAAGAACAATTTGATGATATTACAATTCTCTCTTTAAAAATTAGACCAGAGATCTTAAATATTGAAATTGAAAATCCTTGTTATGACGATATTGAAAAAGTCACAAATCAAGTTGGTGAATATTTAAGTGAGTCACCAGTTGATGTCGTTAGTAAAATTGGAGTTATCATCGATGATGCTTTGAATAATATCATCTCCTACGGCAAGGCTAAAACAAATAAAAAGATTACTATCCAAGTAGAAAAGAAAAAAGATGATATTACCTTAATCTTTATTGATAATTCTCACCCATTCAATCCTTTGAAAATGAAAAATAGAACCGTTCAAGAAAACGTTGAAGAAGGGATTGTTGGAGGATTAGGTATCTCTATTATTCGTAACATTAGTAAGGCTATTGATTATTATTACTCTAATAACAAAAATATCCTTATTATTAAAATGTAATCATTTGAATTATTAATTGACTACATTACAAGAAAATAACATTAGTTGACGTTTTTATATATAATATAGAAGATTAATTATGGAAAAAGTTGGAAACAGAAAAAACCCTTACTACATATTTGGCTTAATTAGTGGAATAATCGCGATTGGTTTTTGTATAGCCACAGTTGCTTTTTCAGTGGAGGATAGTTACGTTGGTCTTTACACATTATCAATTGCCTTAGTATGTTTAGGTATTAATCGCGTTGGTTTACACCTTTCAAATTTTAAAAAGAACATGTTTGAAAACATTTTCTTAACCGCCTTTATTTTTGTTCTTGCTGTCTTAGTCTCACTTACTAAATATAGCATATATTTCCTTATTACTTCGATGTTCTTATATTCTTTAACAATCGTTGTTTATCGTTTACTTAAGATAAGAGAAGATCGTTCTTTACAATCAATCATATTCAACTGTTTATGTATCACTTTAGCGTTCCTCTTCTCTTTTGTGTTCTTTTTCCCAGAAATCTATGGTAAACACGCTACCTCAGTTAGTAATTCTAATTTTATCGTTCTATGTTTTTCTTCGATGATCATTGTTTCTAGTGGTAAGAATTTGCTCTTCCCTTATCAAAACATATTAAAATTCAATGTCATTAGTAACATCATTAAAAAGTCACTTATTAATGAGATTATCTTAACTCTATCTATCCTTGTTATTTTATGTTCCTTATATTTCACTTTAGTGGAACCAAATATTGTGAGTTATGTTGATTCTTTGTGGTATTCATTTGCGGTTATCACCACGATTGGTTTTGGTGATGTATATGTAGTTACTACTTTTGGAAGAATTCTATCAGTTTTCTTGGGAATAAGTGGCATCGCCGTTGTCGCGGTATTCACTTCCTTCATCGTTAACTTCTATAACGAAATGAACAAGAAAAGAGAACAAAGAGATATTGAGCGACTTGAAAAACAAATCAAGGAACTTGAAGAACAAAACAAGAAGGAATAAGAGAAAAAGCGGGAATCCCGCTTTTCTTGTGCATTAGAACAACGCTCTAAAGACAGCGAGCAATGCATTTACTAACTTCGCACCCACTGACAATTTAAAGCTGTCATCAATGTATTGCGAAATGGAGAATATATGTTCAAAGTCTTCTTTGATATCTTTTAAGCATTCGTGTTTATAAATAATCGCGCCACATTCATAGTGATGGGTTAAGCTACGATAATCAAGGTTAATTGTTCCTACAAATCCTATTACATCATCACATAGATATGTTTTTTCGTGGATGAATCCAGGAGTGTATTCATAAACCTTTACACCTGATTCTCTTAAGAATTTATACGAACTTCTTGTTAAGCAGAAAACTGCTTTCTTATCTGGAATATGAGGAGTTACTAGTCTAACATCAACCCCTCTTTTAGCGGCGTCTTTAAGCGCCATAGTGAGATGATAATCAATGATGAGATATGGGGTTGTGATATAGAAATATTTAGTGGCTCTACCAATAACACTTATTAAACTCTCTTCACCAATTTGGTCTTCATACATTGGCTTTGGACCATCTCCAAAAGGAACGATTGCCCCTTCTTGATTAAATTTCTTTGGATTTGGATTGAAGTAGAAATCAAATTCTGGAATTTTTCTTTTAGCAACGATGAAATCAAAGAAGAATAAAGCGGTTAAAGTATTTACAGCACTTCCTTTAACTCTAATACCAGTATCTTTCCAGTGACCAAGTCGATCATTTTTATTGATATATTCGTCACCAAGGTTAATACCACCAGTGAAGGCAACTTCTCCATCAACCACCATAATTTTACGGTGTGAGCGGTTATTATATACTGCACTCACAATTGGAGTGAATGGATTAAATTTGTGCGCATCGATACCTTCTTTACGAAGCTTCTTATAGTAACTACTTTTAAGCATTGTCATCGTTCCTAAATCATCATAGACAAGGTGAACGCGGACGCCTTCTTTCGCTTTTTTGACTAAAATTTCATGAATTGAATCCCACATGATTCCTGGATCAATAATGAAATATTCCATTAAGATGAATTTCTTCGCGGAGTTAAGTGCTTCTAACATATCAACCCACATCTTTTCACCTACTGGGTAGTATTTGATGTCGTTATTAAGTTGGCCACCTAAGCCAGATGTTTGTTTTAAATATTTAGCAACACCTTGATATTCACCCATATATTCATAGACTTTTTCATTGTCTTCATTATTTTCGACATATGGGGCGAGTTTATCTAAGGCTTCTTTATAGAATTTTCTCGTTTTTTTACTCGCGTGTTGTTTGGAAAACATCAAATAGAAAAGGACACCAAATAGAGGAAGAATGAGAACTAAGAAGAGCCAAGGAATTTTGTATTCTGGGTTCTCTTTTCGATTTATAAGAACAAAGAAGACAATTATTCCAATGACAAGAGAGACGATTTGGAAAATGTAATAGTAGGCATTTAAGAAATAAATAATTAGTCCAATCGCCGCAACTTGGGCTAAAAGTAAAATGATGGAAATACTCCATTTAGAAAAGATAATCCTTAATAGTTTCATAATTGTTTCCCCTAAACAATATTATTAAATAATAAGATATCACATTCAACTATTTTAATTCTTAATAATTAAGAATATAATATCGCATTGAAAGGAGATAAAAATGGAAAAGAAATTACTCGCTATTTGTGAAGGTGCCCTTGCTATTGTTATCGGTGTACTTATGGCGTGCTTCGGTGGACAAACTGTTTTAGATATCTATTTCGGTGTCTTGCTTGTTGTTGCTGGTGCATTATTCTTAATCCTCTCAATTGTTGGATTAGTTAAAACAAAAGTCTTAGCTTTTGGTTCAGTATTTGCCGCTTTAGCAGGTTTATTAATCGGTTCATTCTTGATTGCTAGATATTACAGTTTCGATCGTTTTATTGAAGCATTTATCTTAATCATGATTGCCGCTGGTGCAGCATTAGTCTTATATGGCATTTACACTATCTTCAAACAAGGTTTATTTGCTGGCCTTGGCCAAATCGTTATTGGTGGTGGCGTTTTTGCTTTAGGTTTCTGCTACATCTATATTCCAAGCTTCTACAAAGTATTCTGGATTATTATCGGCGTACTTGTCGCTGTTTATGGTTTATTCTTCTTACTCAGCGCTTTATTATCAAAAGAAGAATAATTTAATCAAAATTAACGATTAGATTAGAGTCACCTTAAGGTGACTTTTTTCATTTTCTGTTCATAAAGCATCTACTTTTGGCAAAATCAAATTTCGTGTTGCTTGAATTGCAAAAAATGATATATATGATATAATTATGATATAAAAAGGAGGCATCTTTATGGCGATTATTAGACCAAGTGCAGACTTAAGAAACAAATACAAAGAAATAAGTGAGCTGTGCAAATTAACGCAAGAGCCTGTATATATTACTGTAAATGGTAAAGAAGATACCGCTATTGTCGCTTCTCATGTTTTAGACGAACTATATCGAAGTATTGATTTAATGCAAAAAATTAATGAAGGTATTGCGGATATTGCAAATGGAAGAATGATGCCTTTGTCCGAGGCAAAAAAGAAATTGCTATGACATATAATGTTATTATTTCTAATTCTGCCTTTAAAGACTTGGAGAACATCAAGTCTTTTATTTCTGCTGATAATATAAATGCTGCGACTCATTACATTGAAAAAATATTTGATAAATTGGAATCTTTATCTACTTTTCCAAGCCGCGGAATCAAAATTAGAAATTCATTATTTGATTATGCAAGGTCTTACTATTTAGTTTGCTTAAATCACATTGCTATTTATCAAATTAACGAATCAACAAAAACCGTATTTATATTACGTGTTCTTTCTCATTTTCAAGATTGGAAAGACATTGTTAACAAAGAGTTATTAAACACAAGTGAAAAACTTATTGATGGAAATAGACTCTATATAGCTAAAATGAATCAATCCATGTATTATGATGTGTTTCGTAATTCACAAGACGAAGACAACAGAAAATTTTCTCCAGATGAAGTCTTTGAATCTTTAGAAGAAGCTAGCGAAGTGGTAGATCAAATTATTAAAAACTATGGTAGCGAAAACGGTCCGTTTGTATACGTAATTATTAGAAAAGACGATAATGCAAATATTGGTTACATTCAATTAGTAAAAATAAAAGAAGGATGGGAAATAGGCTATCACATCGCTAAACTATTTACCAAAAAAGGGTATGCAACAGAAGCCGTAAATCTTTTCTTAGGATATTTAAAGAGAAACACAAATTTAAAAGAAGTCTATGGTGTTGTTCTTGAAAACAACAAGGCAAGCTTAAGGGTTTTAGATAAGTGTGGATTTAAGGTTCTATATTCTGGTGATGGAATATATCAAGGAAAAAGACGAAAGATTGTCAAAACAATCAAACAATTATTTATATAAACAGAGAAAATAAGATAATGTATAATCTTATTGCTGAGGTTTAAGTATGAAAATCAAATCAAAATTAGCTTTATTAACCGCGTTATTATCTTCTCCAATGATGTTTTTAACTGGGTGTAGTGATTCTCTTGATAATTACATCACTGTCGCCTATATCGATGTTGAGCCATATGTGATAAAAGGGGTTAACATCTACCGTGAAAATAATAAAGTCGACAAATTGTTCCCAGTGAGGTTTTATCAAAACACTCCAAATATCCCTTATGTTAATGTTAAAGAATATTATAAGGAATTCTTTGCTCATGATGACTATCTCTTACTAAGAGATGATTATGTTTATCAACTCATCAATAATAACGATGACTATTTAAGATTTGATTCCAAATATAACATCTTTGCCTTTAGTGGCACTGATTCATTTTCTAATCATAAAGAGGCAATTAATTTTAACGGACAATCTTTTTTAAAACTGGATTATTCTTCTAGCCATGGTTACGTTGAAAAAATCATCAATCTCAATGACTACAAGATTGATATCCATTCAGAAGGGGATAACGTTTATGTTCCTCTTCAATTACTAGGCATCTTCTCTGGTGCGAGTTGGTTATATAACGTTGCTTATAATGGTAAAGATATCTACGTGATTGATTATCAAGGAATCCTCTCTAATGGAGTGAAACGCGTTCCTGATTATTACGAAGGTTATTATTCAATTCTTAAAGATTTTTCTTCTCCTAGAGAAAACGATATTATCACTTATAACTATGGACAAATATGTCTCACCTTTGATCATTTCCGTGGTTTAACTTCTCAACTTAATTTTGGCGATAACAATCTCCTTTCTTTAGGTACGAATGGATTACTTTTAGAATATTACCCAAAAATTAGAGAACTCCTTCTTTCTAGTGACAAAGAAAAATATTACGAAGGCTATAACTTGTTTATGGGTGGGATGTATGATGGAGGTCACACTAAGTCATTAATTAGTAACGCTGATGTAGATTTAGGACAATACTCTATCGATAAACTCGATCAAGAAGAATACGCTAAAGAAATCGCGATGGCTATAGATGGTGCGTTTAAAGTTGATGCTAAAAAACATATGTTAGCAATGCTTTTAGTTGCCCAAAGAAGAAATCTTTTCCCAGGTTACACTGATGGGGCTAACTATTATTATTACGATAACGCGACAGAAACCGCTTATATTGGTTTTGATAGCTTTGCGTATGACGCTCGTAGTTGGGATGAATTCTATAAAAAAAGCAAAGATCCAAGTGAAGCGCCTGTTAATACTGATACATATGCTTTTGTGAGATCAAAACTCTATCAAGCTAAAGAAGATAATGCGAAAAACCTCGTCTTAGATTTATCCGCTAACGGAGGAGGCAGCACTGCTATTGTCCACGGCATTATCGGTTTAATGAATGGGGCGAGATCCTCAATTAGTTTAAATAATGTGAGTCACCATAACCGTAACACTGAACACGTTCTTGTCGATATTAATTTAGATGGTAAATGGGATTCTTTAGATTACGAAGAAGCGATTAACTTTAACTTTAATTATGGAATCATTACCACTAATTTCTCTTTCTCTTGTGGTAACTTATTACCTTCTTTATTAAAAGAAATGGGTTATAAAACATTAGGCCAGAGAAGTGGTGGCGGTAGTTGCACTGTTGAGCTTAACACCACAGTGGAAGGATTAATGTTCTCCCATTCATCTGAAAAATGTTTATCTAACGCCAAAGGTGAAAACATTGATAGTGGTGTTCCTGTTGACTTTGAATTAGAGATTAAAGAAAACCCACTAAACCCAGATTTGCCAGATGTTTCTAAATTCTATGATTTTAACGCGATTGGAGAATATCTTTCTAACGCGTATAATAAATAAGCGACAAGTTGAGGTGATAGCATGAGTAAAAAACACGGAAGAATAAAATTAACTGAAACCACTGTAAGGGTGCTTTTGCTCACTCTTGGTAGTGCTATTTCAACTATCATCATGGCCTTTTCAATCATGGCCTTATATTACGCAAGATTAACTCCACCTGACGCTACTATGGTGTCGGTTTATATGTTTTTAATCTTTATTGTTTTAGGTTTATCAAGATTCGTTACGTATTTAAGAGATCGAACAAGAACTAATTTAATAAGATTTGCCTTTTTATTTGTTCTAAATATTTCTCTAGGCGTAATTGCCTACTTTGGTAAAGATAACTCCTATTGTTATTCTGCATGCGGGGGAATATTCTGTATCTCTATTATTATTTCCCGTATCTTTAAAATCATTCAAAAGCCGACGGTTAGAAGTATTGTTTTAAACGCTCTTATTATTACTTTATTTGCTTTACTCGCTCTTGGTTTATTTGTGCCTTATGGACCTACGGAAATGTTTGCCCCAATTATGATAGTTTGTTTTATTGTCATTATTGCTTCTTTAATCGAAGTTCTTGCAAACGCTTTCTTACAATTAAAACTAAAGACATTATTAAAAATCATCATCCGTACTTTCGCTTTAGAAGTTCTCCTTGGTTTATTAACCATGGTAGTGGCTTCTGCGATTGTCTTTGCCTATTTTGAAGAATCGATTACAACTTTTGGTGATGGATTATGGTACTCTTTTGCGGTTGTCACTACGATTGGTTTTGGCGATTTCACTGCTAAAACGTTAATTGGTAGAGTAGTTACTGTGCTTCTTGGTATGTACGGCATTGTCGTTGTGGCGGTCATCACCTCTATTATTGTTAACTTCTATAACGAAACTTCTGGCAAACAAGACACAGAAGAAATGAAACAGATTCATAAAGAAGACACAGAGAAAAAGAAAAAGAAATAGCCCATTTGTGGGCTTTTCTTATGCTGATATTGTGAAGTGATGTGGATCAAGTTTTCCGCAAGTTGGATCGATTGAATAGTTGCTTCCACTGTCAGTGGCTTCAATATAATATTTAACATCATCACCTATGGTGAGATTAGTAAATGAGAATGTGAAGTTAGTAGTGTCTTTATATTTATTCATGTTAGCTTTAACATATTCACCATCATTGATGGAATAATAGATATTCACATCTTCTTCATTTACATCTTTGCTTGCATAGCTAACAATGTTTGTTTTAACGACATATTCATCCTTTAACACGACAGAACCTTGATAAACTTCTCTTGAATCAATAAAGAGCATATCTTGATTTGGAATTTCATGAGTGCGGCAATGAAGTGCGTCAGTATTCAAAAATTCTTGATCATGTCCAGAATTATAACCTTTGATTCCTTTAATGTTATAACTAGGCAATGCCTCTTTATAAACCGCAAGAGCTTTTTGATTATATGTTTCATTGTCGCCTAAAGGCATATAAACGTTATTGTTCACGATTAATGAATTGGTGTATGGGGCAACAGTAGTTCCACCAGGTTCTTCAACACGATAGATTTTATATTTATATCCATATGCACAAGTGGTGTTAGCAAGTTCATTAGCGACATCTTCGTAATATTGATATCTATTATTAGACTTTGGTAGTTTAGCAACGATGATTTTATCTGGGGCTACTATTTTTGCCCAGCAATCAATATGAGCAATATAGTCACCCTGAGGATCGATAGTGATAACATAGTTATCAGTACCGGTATATTCTTTCATTTTATTAATTACATTACTTTTATTATTGCCGTTTTCACTAACAACAAGGTCATCACTAAAAGCGGTGCCTCTTCCATCTTGCATTAAATTACCACCGGTATGGGTGATGTTCATTTTGCTATATGGGATATTTAAATATTCCGCTATTTTTTTAGGAACAGCGTTTTGTTCATAACGATTACGATTATAAGTGAAATCAACAGCGGTTACTGATTTATCATCAAAGATATAAAACGGTGAAAAATCTCTAACCCAGGCAGCATAATCATAATCAAGCGGCATATCGATATATGTTGCGTTAGTTATGCCAGCGTTAGCGAATTCACTTTTTGCTTTTGAGATTCTTGATTTATTACTGTTATCAGGATTAACCAAAACAAGAAGAGGAATATCTTCTGATATTGTTTTATATGCGCTTAGTGGCATCATGTTTGGATAGACCACTTTAACCATTGACACTGGTTCAAATTCAGCGGGCATTCTTTTTGAGAATGTGTCGATCACTTTATAGTTAGCAGGATCGTCATCCTCTGGTGGATTTTCTTCTTCACCTTGTCCTTGTTCTTCTCCTTGACCTTGTTCGCCACTATCTTCAGGAGTTCCTTCTTCAGGGTTAGTTTCTCCTTGAGGAATAATAGGGTTATTACTTCCATTCATTGATGAAGAGCACGCTGAAAAAGACAGTGCGCTAAATAGTAATGAAGTAATAAATAGGGTTATTTTTTTCATAAATCAGCAATTAGAGAATAGATAACCTCTGGAAAATGGATATAGGCGCAGCGCATAACGCTATCAATACGATTTTGTTTGAGTGACATAGTAGAGAAATCAACAAAATTACTAATGAAGAAAGATACTTTTGATTGGATTAAATCCCTAGCTGCATCACATGTCGCGGTTAATTTTGCCTCATCATAAGGGAATTCATGCTCTCTTAAGATAGGTTCAATGAAATTATAGATACCGCTATCAGTGGTAATCATCGTAAAAATTTTGGACATATCTAATGCTTTTGCCTTAGCGATGATATCACTAAAGGTTTCGTCATTTAATGACATAAAGACTTCAAAGAAATAAGCAATTTCATTTTCAAAGGTATCTGCGTAGAGTTCTCTAGTTGAAATTTTATGTTTAACATCAAGTTCAACATCTTCAACTAGGGCATCCATTAATTTGTCGATTAATTCTTCTTCGCTAGCGTAATAGAAACTAGAAGATTCTTCAGGACTAACTGGTGTGAATTTAGGAAGAGTGACTTCTGGATCGAATTTGGCAAAACATTCATCGATATCTTTTCCTTCATCGATACTTATATCAACACCGCATCTATATAGTTCATATTTACTTGGAGCAACATTAGGTACGAAATCCTTTTCAGTAATGAAATTAAAAACGTTTTCATACGCAACAGCATTCTCTAGAGTTAAAGCATTTGGAGCTTCATAAGTATAAACAAATAAGTTATCTTGGCTAATTTCGATTTCGTTACGTTCTTTTAAGAGTTTACTTGCTAAAACGTTAGCAATTGCGCCACCTCTTGAATAACCACTGACCCATAGTTTGAAATTAGAGGTTGAGTGATTTGAAATATATTCTTTTAATGTGTCATAAATCTTATTTGCGCATTCATCAAATCCTTTGTGGTTGCCTTCTTTTCCGACAATAAAGTTATTAGCCCATTCAGTGCCATAACCCTGGCCACGAATAGAAAGGGCTACTAAATCATAATCGCCAATATTTTTATGAGCGATAGAATAAGATACCTTGTCAAATGACTCTTCGTCGTAACCTTCAGAAAGATAATCTTCGTATCCCATAGCAGTATAGAAATATTCGCCGCTTTTTGCAGTTACGTTACATAAAGCTACACCATAAGAAAGTTTTTTTAAGTCATTATTAAGCACTTTAGCAGAGTTAGTGAAATATTCATTGTCATGATTAAAAGATAAGAAATATCCTTTTGGAGTTTTAGAAGCTTTTGAACCTAGTTTAAAAGTAACCACACCTCTTGTAGGATTTTTTTCTTCAATAGCTACTTCAAAGTCTGCTGACTTATCTTTATAAGTAGCGGTAATAGTGATAATTCCAACTTCAGAAGAATCAAAGCCACTGAATTCACATTCGCTAGTGACATCAACTGGTTCACCTTCGTCATAAATTGCCATAACCATTAAACCAGTTGGGTCAAATTCTTCGCCAACAAAATAAACAGATTTGTAATCGCCAGTAATATCAATTTCCTGTAATACTGGTTCATCATCATTAACAGTGACTGTATAAATAAGCGTATAGCCTCCATCTACGGTTTCAAGAACAATAGTGGCTTCTCCGGCGGACAATGCGGTAACTGTTGTTCCTTCAAGAGCGATATTTGTAGATAACGTTGAGGTGATAACAGACTTATAAGTCGCATTTTCTGGTTTGATTTCGTATTGGAGTTCATGTTCTTCACCGATTTCAAGAGTGAATTCTGGCTCCATCGTAGTGATACTAGTCACAGGAATATATCCTGGAGTGGGGGTTGGGGTAGGTTCATTTCCACAAGAAGTCAATAAAAGTGGGAATAAGGCTAAAAAGAATAGTTTTGAATGTTCCATAAGATTCTCTCCTTAATATGAGTAACGCAAAAAGCTAAGATGCGGTTTCTTTTCGAGATAGAAAATTAAATATGAGATGAGATGAGCCACTATTGCGGAGGCCGCAAAGAGGATAAATGTATAAAGGTATGCGTTCAAATCAGGGCAGATCTTTTCTAATATAAAATTAAAAACTGCAATAAGTGAAAAATGTGTAGTGTAAAGAGTAGTGCTTAGTTTTCTCATTGTTTTCGCATGTTTAACTTTAACAGGGATATCCTTAATTAAAACAAAAGTGAGAAAACTTAGTGGTAACACAAAGAAAAGTGTATCCCAGGTAAATACTCCAGTAGTTCTTCTAACAAAATACCATTCTACAAATAGTAAACCTAAGGTTAAAGCGGTAAGAGAACCAACAATGATAAATCCTTTTTTGCTCTTTATTTCGATGTTATGTCTCACTACTAAGGCACCAAGTAACATCCACACAATCGCATTAGGCGCATAAAATGTAGCAAATTCGTTCACTCTTCCAAACACAAAGGAATAGGAAGAGAAGAAACAAAATATAGTGAACGCCACACAAATAATCGTCACTAATACCCAAGTAGGAACTTTACGTGTTAAAAAGATTGCTAAAGCCCCATAGATACAGCCGGTGATAAACCAAGATGAAAAGAATGAATTTGTTAAGAATAAAGTCTCCAAAACTTTTGTGATGCTTAATAGACTATTTTCTCCACTCCACACCCCTTCTCTAAAAATGAAGGTAATTGGGCTGAGGACAATAAACCAGAACAAATATAATGTAACGTTTCTCCATATATATTTCTTCGTGACTTTCCAGTGTTCTGCTTCTGGAGTTCTATTTAATTTCTCACAAAATAAGAAAGCGCTGATCATGAAGTAGATAGGAACAATGATTCTAGTCCATGGATACAAATATTCTCTTAAAAAAGAACTGTGGACCATGATAACAATGAAACACAAAACATATTTGGTTAAATCAAATATATCTCTTTGCTTTCTAACTGGTTTACTTACTATTTTTTCTTCCATCCCATTAATTATATTTTGTTATAACAAAAAAACAAACAATTACGTATATTCTAGGTGTCTATTTCACCACTTATATAATTATTTTTTCCAAACTGCATCAAATAAAAGTAGTACATTTTATATAAAATGATATAATTATCAAGGCTTATGGGAGAAAAGAAAGAGCGCTTATTCTATTTCGATTTCCTTAGAGCAATCTCTTGCTTCATGGTTATCATTGTTCACACTGCAGCGACAGTGCTTTTTAATATCAATCCCGCGAATTTGCCAATTTCTTTTAATGGACTACCAAACTATTTATCAAGTCCAGATTATTGGATCGCTAATATTTTAGACTCTATTTGTCGAATTTCTGTTCCTTTATTCATCATGATTTCAGGAGCGTTATTTTTAAACGAATCTTATCATTTTACTGGAAAGAAAATGGCAAAGCACATTGTTAGAATGTGTATAGTTTATGTTGTTTGGTCGCTATTGTACGCTATTTTCTTTGAAATCATTATGCCTTCAATAGATGGCAAACCTGTCATTAGTGAATTTTTCTGGAACGCATTTAGAGATGGACATTATCACTTGTGGTTTATCCCAATGTTAATTGGTCTATACCTCATCACTCCAATCTTTAGATTGTTGGTGAAAAAGGATAATAGGAAATACGTTGAATATTTCCTCATATTAGCTATCATTTTCCAAAGTGTTTTTGCTCAAGCCATATTGATGATTACTCGTTTATCTAGTCCTGAAAATAATGTCCTTGCTTCTTTTGTTATTGTTTTAGACAAAGTCAAAGTATATCAAGTACTTGGTTATATTGGCTATTTTGTTTTAGGATGGTACCTATCTGAATTTGATATCAAACATAAAAAGATCTTCTATATTTTGGGTGGAATATGTTTACTAACTACGATTTTTGGCGCGGCGGGTTTAACTTTTCACGTCGGTCATCCAGATTACTTATTCTATGAATTCTGCTCTATCAATATTGTTGGTAATGCAATGGTGGCCTTTGTTCTTGCTAAACAATATTTAAAGAATAAGGAAAACGCTGGATGGTTTAGAAAAGGTATTAACCTCGTTTCCAAACAATCGTTTGGTATTTATTTGTTACATGTCTTTGTGATGTTCATTTTCCAAATCTGGCTTGGTCCAATCTTTGAACCATTAAGCGCGGCGTTATATATTCCAATTGTTGCAATTTGCACTTTAGTGGGATCGTTCTTATTATCATATGTTGATACTTATATCGTTCAACTACTGAAGATGATTCCGTTTATCAGAAAAGTTTTTTATTAGAATTTTAATTACTTAAAAAAATTAGAATTGCTTTGCAATTCTTTTTTCTTTAAAACACTTTTTTCTTGTTTAAAATATGGATAAAAGAATAGAATAGTGATAGACAAGTTATCAAAATGGTAGTTTGACTATCAGAATTATGACATTAAGAGATGTTAAGAGAAAATTTTTTATTGAGACCGCGACCGGTCTATTTCTTGAACACGGAATCGAAAACATCGCAATTGAAGACATTGCTAAAGCTGCTAATGTTGGTGAAATGACTATCTATCGTTATTTTGGCAAGAAACAAGCAATTGTCTATGAAGCAGTGATGACATTACAAAATTCAGTTTCCCAAGATTTTTTCAAAATGGATTCAGGCGTTACTGGCTATGAGAAATTAGCGATTTTCTATAATTCTTATCTTGATGTTTTTAAAACACGTCCTAACTATTTCAGATTTATTCGTGAATTTGATTTATTAATGATTAAAGAAGATGACAAAAATCTTGAAGCCTATGAGGACGGTCTTGCCTTCTTTAAAAATGCCTATATAAGAGCCTATGAATTGGGATTAAAAGATCAAAGCGTGCGTGTTCTGAGTGATTTAGAGCTATTTTATTTCACTTCCACGCACGCATTGATCGAACTCTGCAAAAAATTATCTTATGAGAGAAGTGTCCTTCATCAAGATGAACAAATTAATAAAGATGAAGAGATCAAATGTCTCATTGATACATTCCTAAACGCACTTAAAAACTCGTAAAATCATGCGAGCATAAATAAAAAAGAGGAGGCGTGCGAAATTGCACGAAATATTTATGAAAAAAAGATTATCAAAGAAACAGATGATTATCTTCTCCCTTGGACAATTTGGTTGGTCCTTGCTTGGTGGTATCATCTCTGCGTGGCTTGTTACATTCTTTATGCCAACAAAAGCCGACGCTCAACTTGGAGCAACTCAATATATTATTGGTGGGTTAGCTATTGGTGGTTTTTTAACAATCATCGGTTTAATTACTGCGACTAGCCGTATTTTTGATGCGGTTACTGATCCTTTAATTGCTTCTTTAAGTGATAGCAGTAAATGTAAAAGAGGACGTCGTATCCCATTTATGCAAGTTGCCGCTATTCCATTTGCAGTTGTCACAGTTTTATTATTCTGCATTGATTTTGGAGCAGAAAACTGGCTCAACATTTTATGGGTTTCCATCATGATTGTTTTGTTTTATTTATTCATGACAATGTATTGCACACCTTACAATGCATTAATTTCTGAATTTGGACAAAACCAAGAAGATAGAATGTTTATTTCTACCTCTATTTCCTTTACTTATTTATTCGGTACATTATTTGCCTATATTCCATTCGTTGTTGCTGGGGCAAGTATGAATACTGATACAGGTGTAATAACTAATAAAATGGTTACTTCCATGCTAGTTAATGGCGGTATGGATCAAGCAAGTGCATATGCTTGGAGCTTTAGAATTTGCTTCATTGTTTTAGCTGTCATTGCTTGCGTAGCGATGTTAATTCCTTCCTTTGCTTTAAAGGAAACAGATTTCATCGATCCAAAACCATCAAACGAAAATGTTTTCAGATCCTTAGCTTCGACATTTAAAAACAAAGATTTCGGAGCGTTCTCCGCTAGTGACATCATGTACTGGGTTGGACTTACAATGTTCCAAACTGGTTTACCATATTTTGTTAAAGTTTCAATGGGCTTTGATGCAGGTATGGTCATGCTCTTCATGGGTGGAATGTCTATCTTGGCCGCTGTCTTTTATCCATTCGTTACTAAATTTGTTAAGAAGTTTGGCAAAAAGAAACTCGTTATTGCTGGTTTCTTGGGCTTAGCGTTATGTTATGCGATTGCGGCCTTATGTTCTATTCCAGGATTCTGTCCTGAAGAAGGCGCTGGAGCCAACGGATTAAGCTGGGCATTCGGTATTGCAATCATGGTTATTTCTGCTTTACCAATGGCCTTACTTGGTATCATTCCTCAATCCATCGTTGCCGATGTTGCTGAAGCTGAAGCTAAGACAACAGGTCAAAATAGAGAAGGTATGTTCTTTGCCGCTCGTACATTTGCAATGAAATTTGGCCAATCAATCGCTATGATCCTTTTTACCTCTTTAGCGGTCGCAATGTCCTCTAAAGGATCAAGTGCAGATGAAGTCTATCCAGACAAGTCTGGAATGATTATCGTTGCCTGTGTTGCGGTTGGATTCTGTGTTTTAGGTGCGATTCTTCTCATGTTCTATCGTGAAAAACACATTATGAAGACCATCGCTAAAGAAGAAGACAAAGAATTCTTAAAAGCTATCGAAAACGAAAAAGAATAATATGTTTGTTCATTATTTAGTAAATAATAAGCATATGAAAACTTCTATGTCTAACATGGACATGGAAGTCTTTTCCTTTCACAAAGATAATCGTCACGTTGTTTCTATTAAAGCAAAAAAAGATATCACTTTAGTAAGCGCGGATACTAAAATTGCCTTCTTTGTGAATTATTTCGATCATTATTTCCTTAATGGTTATCAATCTTGGACAGACACCAAAGAGTTTTATTTATTAAAAAGATTAAGAAACATTAAAAAATCTCCACACATCATTACACATATGTACGCTATGGATAAATATGGTGACAGTTCTTTTTACCATTACTCTATTAACAAGAGCCATGGTTATGATATTTTCTATGCGAGAGGGAAATATGAATGCTTCTTATATTCACTCAATTACTCTAACGCTTATCTAATTATTGAACTCATCAAAAACCAAAGATGTCTCCATTTAGTGAGTGACATTAAAGGAATTGAACTAAAAAAAGGTGAAGAAATTAATGTCTTTGATTACCGTTATTTCAATTCATATGAAGAAGGTATTGAAGGATTTAATATAGACTTCCCTATTTTAAATAAAGAAAAATTATTTGGTTATACATCTTGGTATAACTATTATCAAAACATCAATGAGGAAATCATTTTAAGAGATTTAGATGCATTAGATGAAAGATTTAATATCTTCCAAATTGATGATGGTTATGAAAGCTTTGTTGGTGATTGGTTAGAAATTGATCAAAAGAAATTCCCTAATGGGCTAGAAGGAATTGTGGATAAAATCCACTCTAAAGGATATAAGGCTGGTATATGGCTTGCTCCTTTCGCAGTGGAAACAAATTCCAAAACCTTTAAAGAGCATCAAGATTGGCTAGTAAAAGATAAACACGGCAAACCACTTAAGGCTGGTGGTAACTGGTCAGGTTTCTATTCTTTAGATATTTATAATAAGGACGCTAGAGAATATATCAAAAAGTGTTTGTTACATTATGTCGATCTTGGCTTTGATTTCTTTAAACTCGATTTCCTTTATGCTTGTGCTCTTCTCCCTACTAAAGGCAAGAGTCGTTCAATGAGCCAAAAAGAAGCCTACCATTTTCTTAGAGAAGTTTTAAAAGACAAACTCATCCTTGGATGTGGAGCAAATATTATTGATTCCTACGGAGAATTCGATTATCTAAGAGTGGGACCAGATGTCTCTTTATCCTTTGATGACGTCGCCTTTATGAGGATGTTCCATAGAGAAAGAATATCCACTAAAGTGACGTTACAAAATACGATATATCGACATATCTTTGACCAACATCTATTTGGAAATGATCCTGACGTATTCTTACTAAGAGACACCAATATCTCTTTGAGCAAAGAACAAAGAAAAGCTTTAACAATTATAAATGCTCTATTTGGAAGCGTGCTTATGACTAGTGACAATATCGCTAGTTATGATGAAGAGAAGAAAGACGTTTTATCTAATGCTTTAAATTTATTTAAGAATGCGAAAGTTGTTTCTATTTCTCGAAGAGGTAGAAAATATATAGATATCATTTATGAACTTGATAATAAGAATCATAAACTAGTTTATAACACGGAAAAAGGAGTGCTACACGATGAATAAATCTCAATCAATATTTAATAATCCTCAACCAAAGAAAGTGGTTAAGGGTGCATATAAAAGCAAAAAGAAATACATAAAAAAATATGGTGATGATTCTTCTAAAGAATACAAGATTAGTTTCGAATCAATTCCAACTTTAGATTTCATTAATGCGGATAATATCATCTTTGGAAAAGAGAACCAAAAGTTTGATGATAAAGCCTTAATTGTTGGTAACATCCGTATGGGTTTTGGACATTACCGTATCTCTATTGCCATGGCCAGTGCCGCTAAAGCGCTTGGTTATAAACCATATTGGTTAGACCTCGCTTCTTTTGACGCAACTGGTAGTAAAATGATAAGAGAACAAAACGATTTATATTCTTTAGCGAGTCGTATTTCTCAAAAATCTAAACTATTTAACAAACTTGTTTGGGAACCACTTAACTCTGAAGGATTTAAAAAGATTTCCTACAATGCGAAAGATCAAGCTAATAGTGAACTACTCGTTCCAATTTTTAGAAATATCCCTAAAGAAATCCCTTATATTGCCACTCACGTATGGCCTAGCCAAGCCGCAATTCATGCTGGTATGACACATGTCGTTAATGCCATTCCTGATAATTGGCCAATGGGCTTACATCTTTCTGAAGGAGCAATTCACACTGTACAAACTCCTTTTGCCTATTTCGGTTATAAGACTCTTAACGGGTTTGATAAAAAACCACTCAATGGCATTCCTGAAGATCAACTCAAAATGGTGGGTTGCTTCATCGACCATGAATTACTTGTTAATTTAGAAGAAGATAACGAAAGAAGAATTAATCGAGTTGTTAATGGTAAACCAATTCGTATCCTTATGACAGTAGGAGGAGCGGGAGCGGGTTTTGATATGTTCCTCTCAATGGTCAAATATCTTCTTCCTTATGTAAAAGAGAAGAAAGTGGCCTTATTCATCAACTTTGGTGATCACTTAACTGTTTATAATAAACTCATTAAAAAGGTTGAACTTAAGACCAAGAATTATTTTAACGAATATGGCAAACTCTTAGACTTAGTCAAAGAGATTAAAAATGGAGATGCGGAAGGTGTTTATTGTATATACAATAAGAATATCTTTGAGGCTGTTTATTCGACAAACTTATTAATGCCTGTTACTGATTTATTAGTGACTAAACCAAGTGAATTAGCTTATTATCCAATTCCAAAATTATTCATGAGACACATCGGTGGTCATGAAGTATATGGAGCGATAAACGGTAGAGAAAATGGTGACTCCACTCCTGAATGTCCTACTAAAAAAGAGGCTAACGCGATGCTTGATAGATTAATAAGTGATAAAGAACTAATTCCTCATATGTGTAGGCGCATTAATGAACTAAAAGCTCAAGGTCATTATGATGGAGCCTATGAATGCGTTAAACTCGCTGTTAAGGGAAAAAAATAAATGTGATTGGTCCTGACTAAAGGACCTTTCTTTTGCTCTCTAACTATGACGCCCTTTTTTCTTTTCTCATTGAAAATAAAATTTAAAGTGTTAAAGTTAATGTGTTGATGAAACATATATATAAAATTCATAGCTAGTTATTTTGGCTTGCTTCAAAATACTTTTTTGCTATGGATAGGAGGAGAAAATGTATAAAAGTGCTTATCTAAACAGATTGCTTGAAGAAGTTAAAACCAAATATGGACATGAAAAAGAGTTCGTTAGTGCGGTTGAAGAATTCTTCGATTCCATGGATTTCTTAGTGGAAAAAGATCCAAAGATTGAACAATATTCAATTCTTGAAAGACTTATCGTTCCTGAAAGAGTTATCCAAATGAGAGTCCCTTGGGTTGATGATAGTGGAAAAATCAGAGTGAACACTGGATATCGTGTGCAATTTAATTCCGCGATTGGCCCATATAAAGGTGGAATGAGATTCCATCCATCTGTCAACTTATCAATTTTAAAATTCTTAGGTTTTGAACAAACATTTAAAAACAGTTTAACTGGCCTTCCAATGGGTGGCGGTAAAGGTGGCGCGGACTTTGATCCACGTGGTAAAAGCGATGGGGAAGTGATGAGATTCTGTCAATCCTTTATGAGTGAACTTTATCGTCATATTGGACCAGACACTGACGTACCTGCTGGTGATTTAGGTTTTGGGGCTCGTGAAGTTGGTTATATGTTTGGTTATTATAAGAAACTCCGTGATGAATGGAGTGGAGTCTTTACTGGTAAAGGCATCTCTTATGGTGGTTCTTTAGCTAGACCTGAGGCTACTGGTTATGGCTTACTTTATTACGCTAGAGAAATGTTAAAGACCTATTTCAACACCGATTTCAAAGGTAAAAGAGTAATAATTTCTGGCTGTGGCAAAGTCGGTGGTATGGCGGCAGAAAAAGCCCATCAATTAGGCGCAATCCTTGTCGGTATGAGCGATATTGATGGTTATGTTAGCGATCCAAACGGATTAGATGTTCCATATATCGTCGAATTATCTAAAGCCAAAGGAATGTTCTCTAAAGAATATGCTTCAACTCATAAAGGCGCCAAATTTGTTGAAGGTCCTAGAGGATTATGGTCCGTTCCTTGCGATATTGCTCTCCCATGTGCTACACAAGGTGAAATTGCTCTTAAAGAAGCCGAAGAACTTAAAAAGAATGGCTGTTTTATGTTAGTTGAAGGCGCTAATATGCCTACAGACGTTGAAGCAATTAGATACTTCAACACTCATGATGTCTTATTCGCTCCTGGTAAAGCTAGTAATGCTGGCGGAGTTGCTGTTAGTGGCCTTGAAATGAGTCAAAACGCTATGCATTTAAGCTGGACATTTGAAGAAGTCGATCAAAAGCTTGAAGAGATCATGAAGAAAATCTTTAAAGCATGTCATGAAACTGCGGTTAAATTTGGTCAACCACGTAACTTAGCTTTAGGCGCTAATATCGCTGGATTCTTAAAAGTGTATGATGCGATGCTTGCGCAAGGAGTTTGCTAATGATTGGGACCATTAAAGCCCCTCATATATATCTACCTAGAAAAGGTGTGGATATGTCTAAATATGCGGTCATTGCCTGTGACCAATATACTTCTAATTTACAATATTGGGATTCTTTAAGTAAATACGTTGGTGACAGTGTTTCTACACTTCATATGATTTATCCAGAAGCATATTTAGAAACCACTGATAATGATGCATATATCGCTAATATTAATAAGAATATTTCTTCTTATTTAGCTAATGGCGATTTAGTGGATATTGGTGAATGCTTCATATTAGTGGAACGTGTTACTTCTTTTGGAGTTCGTCGTCTTGGGTTAATGCTTGCCATTGATTTAGAAGATTATTCTTATGAAAAAGGAAATAAAGCTTCTATTAAGGCTAGTGAAGCAACGATCGTTGAACGTATCCCACCTCGACTAAAGATTAGAAAGAACGCCCCTATTGAATTACCACACATCCTTGTTCTTTTTGATGACAAAGAAAAGAGCATTGTTGAAGAATTATATAAGAATAGAAATTCTTTAGAAAAAGTTTATGACTTTGAACTCAATAAAGACGGTGGTCATATCCGTGGTTATAAGATTAATAACACTAAAGAAGTAATCACTAAATTTGATGCATTATTTAACAAAAATAATAACGGGTTACTCTTTATCGTTGGTGATGGGAATCACTCTTTAGCGACCGCGAAAGCACACTGGGATTTGATTAAAAAAGATCTTAATGAAGAAGAAAGAAAAAATCATCCTGCAAGATTTGCATTAGTGGAAGCTAATAATTTGTATGATGAAGGGATCATTTTTGAACCAATTCACCGCGTCTTATTTAACGTTGATGATGAATTTATAAATGAACTTAATAAAATAAGTAAAGGCGACTTCTCTACTTATATTTATTCTTCTAAAACTGGAAAGAAAGCGTTTAAAATGAACAAAAACGCTCCGAAAGCGTATAAAGAAATTCAATCATTTTTAGATGAATATATGTCTAAACATAAAGAAATAAAAATCGACTTCATTCATGATGAAGATGAATTACTTTCTGTTACTGATAAAAATACAAATTCAGTAGCGATTAAAATGCCCGCGTTAACTAAAGATGATCTCTTTGATTACATCGCTGGCGACCTTGTCCTCCCACGTAAATCTTTCTCGATGGGACACGCAAGTGAAAAAAGATATTATTTAGAAGCCAAAAAAATAACAAAATAAGGAGAAAAAAGTATGGCAAGAATTTATAACTTTTCTGCCGGCCCAGCAATGCTTCCAGAAGAAGTATTAAAAGAAGCCGCAGAAGAAATGCTTGATTACCGTGGATGTGGCATGTCCGTCATGGAAATGAGTCACCGTTCCAAAGTATATCAACAAATTATTGATGAAGCAGAAGCTGACCTTCGTAAATTAGTCGGTATTCCTGAGAATTACAAAGTTCTCTTCCTTCAAGGTGGGGCAACACTTCAATTTGGAATGATTCCAATGAATTTAATGACCATCAATAAGAAAGCTGATTTTATCAACACTGGTGTATGGACTAAAAAGGCTATTCAAGATGCGAAATTATTTGGCGAAGTAAGAGTTATTGCTAGTAGTGAAGATAAGAAATTTTCTTATATTCCTTCTATGAAGAACCTTCATATCAATGAAGATGCAGATTATGTTTACATGTGTGATAACAACACAATTTATGGTACCAAATTTAAAGAATATCCAGATACTGGTAAGATTCCTCTAATTTGTGATATGAGTAGCTGCTTCTTAAGCGAACCAATCGATGTCCGTAAATTTGGCATGATTTACGCTGGAGCGCAAAAGAATGTTGGCCCTGCTGGAGTTACTATTGTTATCATTCGTGATGATTTAGTGGCTCGTTCTGCTGAACTTCCTCTTCCAGTATATTTAAGATATTTACCACACGTGGAAAATGGCTCTATGTATAACACTCCACCAACTTATGGTATTTATATTTGTGGCAAAGTTTTCAAATGGTTACTTAAAAATGGTGGTCTTGAAAAACGTCGTATCTTAAATGAAGAAAAAGCCAAAGTTTTATATGACTATTTAGATAGTTCTGATTTCTATCAAACATCAGTTGAAAAGGGTTCTCGTTCATTAATGAACGTTACTTTTAGAACTCCAAGTGATGAACTTGACGCTGAATTCTTAGAAGGCGCGAAAAAATATAAATTTACCAACCTCAAAGGTCATAGATCCACTGGTGGATTAAGAGCGTCCATTTATAACGCGATGCCTATTGAAGGTGTTAAAGCTTTAGTCAAATACTTGAAAGAATTTGAAGAGGCACACAAATAATGGAAAGAAATGTACATTGTTTAAATAAGATTTCTCCTGTTGGATTAAAAGCTCTCCCTAATAACTACAAAGTAGTTGATACTTTAGATGATAAAGTGTCTGCTATATTAGTAAGAAGCGCTGCAATGCATGAAATGGAACTCCCAAAAAGCGTTCTTTGTGTTGCTAGAGCAGGAGCAGGTGTTAATAATATTCCATTAGAAAAATTCGCAGAAAAAGGGATTGTCGTTTTTAACACTCCTGGCGCTAATGCTAATGCGGTCAAGGAATTAACCATTGCAATGATGCTTCTTGCTGCTCGTGATCTAAGAGGATCAATGGAGTGGGTAAAAGCTAATAAAGGAGATCCTGAAATCAATAAAACCATGGAAAAAGCCAAAGCAGCCTATGCTGGAACGGAAATCATGGGAAAGACTTTAGGTGTTATTGGCTGTGGCGCGATTGGTGCTTTAGTTGCTGACGCTGCTAGTAAACTTGGTATGAGAGTCTTAGGCGTTGAACCAAGTGCTGCGACTAGAGAACGAAATGCTTCCTTATTAGGAAATGTGAAATTTGTCGAGTTAGATGAATTATTAAAAGAGAGTGATTATATCACTGTTCACGTACCTTTATTAGATGCCACAAGAGGCATGTTAAATGAAGCAGCATTTAATAAGATGAAAGATGGAGTAATTATTATTAACGCTGCTAGAGACGCTTTAATTAATGATGCAGATTTAGAAGTTGCTCTTAAAAACGGCAAAGTCAGAAAATATGTTACGGACTTCCCAAATGCTAAAACCGCTAATATGGAAGGTGTAGTAGCAATTTCTCACTTAGGTGCTTCAACTGAAGAAGCGGAAGATAACTGTGCCCATATGGCGGCTTCTCAAGTTGTTAATTTCATTGAAAATGGTAATATTGTTAACTCTGTTAACTATCCTAATTTAGATTTAGGAACTCCACATGGAATTAGAGTGACAGTTTTATTTAAAAATACTCCTAACGCTGAAGAAGAAATTTCTAAAGTATTAAAAGGAGCTGGAGTATTAAAAATGGCAAAAGGTGTCAAAGGTAACTTTGGTGCTTTAATTGCTGATTTAGAAAAAGAACCAAGCGGATTAGAGCTTGTTTCTGGCGTCTTAAAAGTGCATTTAATCAAATAAATTTTTAAATCCTTTTAAAAAAGTGCCCCGACCGAATGGTGAGGCACTTTTCTTTATGTTATTAGCGAATAATGGTTCCGCTTTTTTCTTCAAAGGCTAACGCAGCATTTTCTAGCGCAGCAATGATTGCGGTTTTTCCTGGGCAACGTGTTAAGAATTTCACACAGGCATTCACTTTTGGATACATACTTCCTTTAGCAAAGTAGTCGCCTTTTAGATATTCCTTGATTTCATCAACACTGACTTTACCAAGTTTCTTTTCGTCTGGTTGTTTGTAATTAATACAAACATTATCAATCGCAGTAAGGATAACAAGGTAATCCGCACTAACGAGTTCAGCTACTAAAGCAGAAGCATAATCTTTATCAATAACAGCGGCAACACCTTCTAATTTATTGCCTTCTTTAATGACTGGAATTCCTCCTCCTCCAGCACAGATAACAACATCACCGTTTTTTACTAAAGTGGTGATAATTTCTTTTTCTTCAATATCGATTGGAAGTGGGGAAGGAACTACTCTTCTATAACCTCTTCCAGCGTCTTCTTTCATTGTATAGCCTTTTTCTTTAGCTACTTTTTCTGCCTCTTCTTTACTCATAAATGAGCCAACTGGTTTAGTTGGATTTAAAAAGAGAGGATCATTTTTATCTACAAGGACTTGACTTACTACTGTAGCAACATTTCTTTTTACACCTTGCGCTCTTAATTCGTTTTGTAATGCGTTTTGCAAATGGTAGCCAATATATCCTTGACTCATTGCTCCACATTCTGGGAATGGCATATCAGGTACGCCTTTTGCTTCTGTGAATGCATTATTAATCATTCCGACTTGTGGCCCATTACCGTGGACAATCACAACTTCATGACCATCTTTCATTAATTTGACAATGTATTTAGCAACATTACTAACTAAAAGTCTTTGCTCTTCAGCATTGTTACCTAAAGCATTGCCACCTAAACTGACAACATATCTCATTTGTAATTTCTCCTATATCCAAAAATAACTATATCATTTTTGAAATGTGAAACAACAATTATTCTTAAAAAGAAAGTAATCAGTGTAAAATATAAGAGTTATGTATCCTGATTTATTTGGTATCAAAGGTTTTTCGATGGTTGTAATGATTCTTTTAGGATTTGTTTTTGCAACTATTCTTTTATTTATTTATCTTCACTTCAGAAAAGTAGATAAGTCATGTTATCTCGATGTACTTCTTATCATTGTTGGTACAGCCCTAATGGGAATGATTGGCACCATTTTATTTGAAAATTTATATGAAGCAATCAAATCGTCAATTTACCATACAAATTTAAAATGGACATGGGGAATGACTTTCTATGGTGGGCTTATATTAGGCGTTCCTACATTTGTTTTAATATATAAGTTTTACTTTTTAAGACATAACTCACCCATCATGGACAAGGTTTTAATTATTGCACCAGCTTCTATTACTTTGGGACACGCAATTGGTAGAGTCGGTTGTTTTCTTTCGGGGTGTTGCTACGGCGTTGATACAGATTCGTCGATAGGTATTTTATTTCCTGGCCATGATCATAAAGTATTACCTACTCAACTTATCGAATGCGCATTTTTATTGCTCTTATCTGCGTGCCTAATATATTTAGCATTTAAACATAATTTTTCTTTTAATTTTGTAATTTATATGGTTTTTTACGGAACTTTTAGATTTATTATTGAATTTTTTAGAGGTGATGAAAGAGGACAGTTAAACGGTTTATCTCCATCTCAATATTGGTGTATAGTGTTAGTAGTTTTAGCTGTTCCTTTATGTTTCTTCTTAAAGAATTATTATGTTAAAAAAGTAGAGGAGAATAATCATAATGAAATTTAGATTTTTAGACATTCTCTTATTTGCACTTCTATTCATTTTTGTTAGCTCTTTTCCTGTTGATTTACTTAATATTTCTAGTTTTTATCGTTTATTAATCCAAATCGGACTTAGATTTTTGTTAGTTTTATACTACATTTATATATTATGGTCATATAGAATTAACATATTTAAGTTTGCTAATTATAGAAACGGGTTACTCTTTCTTCCATTTGTTCTAGTTTGCTTTTCTAATCTAATTGCCGCGGGAATTAGTGGAGCAAATTTTGCTTCTGGCAGCTCGATCAAATTCTTAATTCTTGTTATTATTTATCACCTATTGGGTGTAATTTGCGAAGAGTTTCTTTTTAGGCTATTTATTCAAAATTCACTGGTAAATGCCAGCAGTTTAAAGAGAATTTTTGCTTCTGCAGGCATTTTTGCACTCTTCCATTTGCTCAATCTTGTTAACGTTTCAAATGTTAATGCGTTGGTCGGCGTTTTAATTCAAGTTGGTTATTCTTTCTTCTTAGGTTTAATACTTGCATTGATTTTTGAATATACCTACTCATTACCACTATGTATTGGATTTCACTTCATCTTTAATTTCTTTAATTTAATTTTTGTTGAAAATATCTATTCGATAACACTATCTGATGCTGCTAAATATATAACGGCGATTGTTATTGGCGTTGTTGCTGTTATATATGGAGTTATTCTTTATATCTTTGTATTAACGCGTAACGAACGTTACTTCCACGAATAATTACATGTTATATATTTAGATAGTGTTGATTTATCAACATTTTCAAAATATAATTTTATTAATGATTGATGGAATTATTCTTGCTGGTGGTAAATCAACCAGAATGAATACCAACAAGATGCTACTAGAAATAGATGGTCATCCTCTTTTATGGCACACGATTCATGGGATGAAGCAGTTTGTGAATCGTATTTTTGTAGTTACTGGTAAATATGATCAAGATATAAGAGCGGCTTTAAAAGATGAAGATGTAACTTTTGTTTACAACCCTGACTTTGAACTTGGAATGTTTTCAAGTGTTTTAGCTGGAGTTAAACAAGTTAGTAATGACTTTTTACTTATTCCTGGTGATTGTCCCTTTGTTAAAGCTGATACCTATAAAAAAATCCTCTCTGGCTCAAAAGATATTAGAGTAGTGAGATATCTTGATAAAGACGGTCACCCTATATATATTTCTAAGAAGTATATAGATGAATTATTAAAGTGTCCGTTAGATTACAATCTAAAATTATTTCGCGATAGTAAAAAGTATGAGATAATAAACGTGAAAGACGAAAACATTTTATTAAACATTAATAATGTTTTTGATGTTCATAAGGTAAATATTAACGAAAGGAAATGATAGTATGAAAGTTAATGAATACTACCGACCATCTTCTTTAGAAGATGCGTACCATAAGTTACAAGAAGATCCTAAGAACTCATTACTCGCTGGTGGACTTTGGATCAAGAAAATGGGATTAAGTGTTAATTGCTTAATCGATTTATCTACCCTTGGCTTAAACAAAATTAGCGAAACCAAAGACGAAATTATAGTGGGAAGCATGGTTACTCAAAGAGATTTTGAGAACTCCCCTATTATTAAGTCTTTATTTAATGACTCTCTTGCTTTTGCAGTTAGAGAAGTAATGGGTGTTAATTTCCGTAACATTGCCACTATAGGTGGTTCTATCATGGGAAGGTATACATTCTCTGATGTTATCTGTGGATTACTTCCTTATGATGTTTCTTTGGAATTTTATCCATCTCAAAAGATGAGTCTAGAAGACTATTTAAATTATAAAGGTCGTCTTAACGCTATTTTGGTAAACATTCATATTAAAAAGGGAAACGGCAAAGGTTACTTTAAAAAAGTAAAGACAACCGCTCTTGATTTCCCAATTCTTAATGTTGCTATTAGTAAAGTAAATGGTAAATATGCCGTTGCTGTTGGCTCTAGACCAATGGTGGCCTCCTTAGCACATAAAGCCATGGATTACTTAAACAAAGAAAGCAAGCCAGATTTTAATAAAGCTGCTGAACTTGTCTTAGAGGAATTATCTTGTTTAGATAATATGAACGCTAGTAAAGAATATCGTCAAGACTTAACAAAAGTCTATGTTAGACGTGGTCTTGAGGAGGTTAGCAAATAATGTTAGTTAAATTTTATTTAAATGATGTAGAGGTTAGCTTTGATGTCGCGCCTAATGAATATCTTGCTAAAACTTTAAGAAGTCATGGTATTAAAAGTGTCAAAGTTGGATGTAATGAATCATCATGTGGTAGTTGTACCCTTTTAATTGATGGAAAACCAATGATGAGCTGTTCTATTTTAAGTGCCTCAATTGAAGGCAAACACATTACTACTATTGAAGGAATTCAAGAAGAAGCCGCGAAAATTGCGCATTATTTTGGAGAAGAAGGGGCTGATCAATGTGGATTCTGCAATGTTGGATTAGCTCTTACTGTTTATGCTTTAAAACGTGAACTTAAAAATCCATCTGAAGAAGAAATTAATAATTATATTGTCGGTAATCTTTGCCGCTGTTCTGGTCTTCAATCTCAACTGAAGGCTATCAAAGCATATTTAAAGGAGGAGTAAGGCTATGGTTGATAAGAAAAAGATGCGCGTTGTTAATAATAAAACCCACTCCGTCGATGGAAAAGGTTTAATGCAAGGCCGCAGTTATTATACAGATGACTTAGCCGTTCAAGGAAGTTTAGTCATTAAAATTTTACGTTCTCCACACGCCTTTGCTCATATTAAGAATATTGATGTTAGCGAAGCTCAAAAACTTAATGGTGTTGCCCTTGTTTTAACTTATAAAGATGTCCCTCATGTTTCTATGAGTAGAGCAGGACAAGGGTATCCAGAACCATCTCCACATGACAAATTCATCTTAGATGAATATGTTCGTTATGTTGGTGATGAAGTTGCAATGGTTGCCGCTATTAATGAAGAAATTGCTGAAGACGCTCTAAAATTAATAAAAGTTGAATATGAGGTCCTTGAACCTGTATTAGATTTTGAGACCGCATATGAAAATAAATCAATTATCCATCCAGAAGATGGAATTTATGAAATGTTCCCAATTGGTTTCGAACCAAAGAAGAATGTTGCTGCCACTTATGAGATGGAAGTTGGCGATGTGGAAAAAGAACTTGCTAAGAGTGATGTCGTTGTGGAAGAGACTTTCTATTCACAAGCTCAAGCGCATGCTATGCTTGAGACTCATAGTAGTAACGCACGTTTAGATGAACACAATAGATTAGTTATTTATTCTTCTACACAAACACCATTCCACATGAGAAGAATTATGTCGACAACTTTAGGCATTCCTCTACACCAAATTCGTTTTATTAAACCGAGAGTTGGCGGTGGTTTTGGTGGAAAACAATGTTTCCATGGTGAATTTTTCTGCGCTTTAACAACATTAAGAACTGGTAAGCCAAGTAGATTTGTTTATACTCGTGAAGAAGTCTTTGGTGCTTCTTACACTCGTCACCCAATGAAAATTAGTCTTAAAATCGGAGCGATGAAAGATGGAAGAATCAACGCGATTGATTGTCGTTCATTAAGTGACACAGGAGCTTATGGAGAACACTCTTTAACAGTCTTTATGATTGTTGGTAGTAAGGTTCTTCCTTTATATAACAAAGTTGATGCGGTACGTTTTGGTGGCCGTGTCGTTTACACTAACCACGTCCCTGCTGGTGCTTATAGAGGATATGGTGCTATTCAAGGCAACTATGCTCTTGAATCAACTATAGATATTCTTGCTGAAAAGCTTGGAATGGATCCTAAAAAGATTCGAGAATTGAATTCCATGAGAGAAAAGGAAACATCTCCTATCTTTGAGATTATGGGTGAAGGTACCAAAGGTACAGCTATGATAATGGAATCATGTAAGCTCCCATATTGTATTAAACGTGGTGCGGAATTAATTGATTGGGAACATAATTGGCCAAGAAAAGTTATTAGCCCAACTAAAGTCAGAGGATATGGTATGGCTATCGCTATGCAAGGTAGTGGTATTCCATTCATGGATATGGGTAGCTGTTCTATCAAACTTAATGATGGCGGTACCTATATGGTAACTGTCGGTGCTACTGATATTGGTCAAGGTAGCGACACAATTATTAGCCAAATTGTTGCTGAAGAATTAGAGACTACAGTTGATAAAGTTATCATCTATTCTTCTGACACAGACTTAACTCCATTTGATTGTGGGGCTTATGCTTCTAGTACTACATATGTTTCTGGCAATGCTGCGTGGAAAGCAGCTCAGAAGATGAGAAAACGTTTAATTAAAGAAGCTGCTGAATTCCTTGAAGTAAAAGAAGAAACTGTTAAATTTGACGGCAAAATCTTTATTTCTGGTGAGAAATCTATCACTTTAAACGAATTATCAATCAAACTTCTATACAATAAAAATCAACAACAGGTCCAAGTTACCGAATCTTATTTTGGACATGTTTCTCCTCCTCCATTTATGTCTGCTTATGCTGAAGTTGAAGTCGATTTAGAAACTGGAGAATATGAAATCTGTAACTATGTTACAGTTACTGACTGTGGAACAACAATTAACCCAATGTTAGCTAGAGGACAAGTTGAAGGTGGTGTTGTTCAAGGACTTGGTATGGCGTGTTTTGAAGATGTTAAATATGATAAAAAAGGAAACCTTCTTTCTAATAATTTCCTCAATTACCACATCCCTACACATAAAGAAATTCATAAATTAACCACGGAATTTGCCGATTCTTATGAACCTACTGGTCCATTTGGAGCTAAGTCTGTTGGTGAGATTGGTATTGATACACCTCCAGCGGTTATTTGTAACGCTATTTATAATGCCACTGGTGTTCGTATTCATAAACTTCCAATAACCCCTGAAAAGATTCTCAAGGGCTTAAAAGAATTAAGGAAATAATATGTTTGATCTCTTTATTAAGAATGGTCTAGTTTATCATGAAGGCGTTTTTAAACGTCTTAACATAGGAGTCAGAAATGGAAAGATAGTCTATTTAGGCAAAACTGTTTTCAAATCCTTAGAAACGGTTGATGCTAAGAACAAAAAAGTCATTCCTGGATTAATTGACCCTCATGTTCATTTTGATTTGTTCTGTGGTACTATTCCTAGTAGAGATGATTTTTATTACGGTTCAAAGAGCGCCATTTATGGTGGAGTTACAACCATCGTAGATTTCTTGGACCCTACAAGAAACGCTGAAGAACTTAAGAAATCTTTCTTTGAAAGATTGGCAAAAGCGAAAAACTGTAATTGCGATTACCATTTTCATGCGTGTATACGCGAGCCTAATGGTGATTTAGAAGAATATGTATTAATGATGAAAAAACTTGGCATGAACACCATCAAATTATTTACTACTTATTCTGAAACTCATCGTCGTACATATGATAGGGATATTAAGAAATTATTAAGATTATCCAAAAAATATAATTTCATGGTTTGCGCTCACATTGAAAACGATGATTTGATTAATCGTGATGAGCGATTGACTTATATGGAACTTTCTGAGGCTAGAAGCTCTTATGCTGAGTCCTCAGAAGCATTGAAATTATGCAAATTTGCTAAACAGACAGGTGGCTATTTATACATGGTCCACTGCTCGAGTGGTGATACGCTTAAGAAAATATATGATCAATATGGTGAAAACCTTGGAATTAATATATTTATTGAATCTTGTCCACAATATTTTGTGTTTAACAATAATGTATTGAAGGGTAAAAATGGTTATTTATTTACCTTTGCTCCTCCACTTCGTTCTGAATCTGAGAGAAAACTACTTATCGACTGCATTGATTATGTTTCTACAATTGGTACAGATCATTGCGCATTTAATATAGAAGATAAGAAGAGTCATGTCTATCTCAAAGGCATGCCATTAGGTGTTGGTGGAATTGAAACTAGCTTTGTTGTTATGCACAAAATCTTTGGCGATAAGGTAATTGATAAGATGAGCAAAAATGTTGCAAAATTAGAGAGATTTGCCGGAAAAGGTGAAATAAAAGTTGGAAATTTTGCAGATTTTGCAATTATTTCTGGACGTAATCAAACCATTGGAAAACCACATGGGTCTGTTGATTATTCAATATATGAGAACATGCTTGTTAATATCACCGTTGAAAGCACAATTATAAGAGGAAAATTCGTTCTCAAAGATGGTAAATTTTTCCCAAGAAAAGGGTGTCTCATAAATTGCAAAGAAGGAGAATAAAAAATGAAGGCTTTAATCAATGTACGCATCTATGATTATGAAAATTATATTGAAAATGGCTATGTCATTTTTGATAAAACAATCGTTGATGTAGGTCAAATGTCTAATTTCAAAAATAATGGATATCAAATTATTGATGGAAAGGGCAAAATGCTTCTTCCTAACTTTGTTTGTGCTCACTCACATATCTATTCCATATTTGCAAGAGGACTAGCTTTACCATTTAATCCACATAATTTCCAAGAGATCCTTGATCAAATGTGGTGGAAACTGGATAGCAAGATTGATAACAAAATTACTTATTATTCTGGTATTGCTGCTGGCAGTGAATTCCTTCTCAATGGTGTGACCACTGTTATTGACCATCACGCCAGTGGAACAGACATTATTGGTTCTTTAAATGAGTTGAAGAAATCACTGGTCAATGTTGGACACCTAAGAGCGATTCTCTGCTTTGAAACTAGTGATCGTTTCCCAATTAAAGATTGTATTAAGGAAAACACATCTTTTGCCGCTCGCAATCATAATGAGCATGTCGCAGGCTTATTTGGTATGCATGCTTCGATGTCTTTAAGCAACGAATCATACAAACTAATCTCTAAGAAATTGAAAGATGTACCAATTCATATTCATGTTGCTGAAAGCGCTATGGATGAAGCAGATTGTGAACAAAAATATAATATGAACATCATCGAAAGATTAGATAAATATCATCTTATTAATAAAGATTCGTTAATAGTTCATGGCGTGCATATTAAAGATGAAGAGTTAGATATTGTTAAAAAACGTGGCGCGTATATGGTTGTTAACACAACTAGCAATCTCAATAACGCGGTTGGCATCCCCGATATAAACAATTATTTGTCAAAAAATATACCAGTAATGATTGGCAATGATGGCCTAAGTAGTTCAATGGCAACAGAATATTTAAATGCCTATTATTTAACTCACTTAAAAAATTCTAATCCTACTGCTATGAATTTAGGTACCATTATTGATATAATAAATAATGCTTATAAATATGTAAGTGATAGATTAGGCATTCGCATTGGTAAAATCAAGAAGTCTTTTGTGAGTGATTTTATGCTTGTTAATTACACTCCATTTACTGAAATGAATAAATCTAATGCATTTGGCCATTTATTCTTTGGGTTATTTCCAAATTTCAAACCAGTTGATGTTTATGTTGATGGTTTAAGAGTTGTTCATAATCAAGAGTTGACTTCTAAAAAACTTAAAAACGAATTAATCGAATCTAGAAAATACAGTAAAGAACTTTGGAACAAAGTTAAGGAGAAATAATCAATGGATTTAAGTACAAAATTTGATGGACTAGTTCTCAAAAATCCCCTCATGCCAGCAGCAGGACCACTTGTTGGTGATGCAGACAAAATGCTGTGGCTCAAAGATCAAGGTTTAGGTGCTTTAGTTGCTAAAACCATTTCCACTAAAGATGCTCACATTCCTCATCCATGTATTGTTGGTGAAGGGATGGATAAGATTTTTAACTGTGAGCTCTGGACAGAATACCCAAAAGAAAAATGGATTAATGAATTCCTTCCAGAACTTAAAGCTAAAAAGGGAGACACTCCTTTAATTATTTCTGTTGGTTATACCAAAGAGGATATGGAAGAGCTTATTCCTCTATTAGATGAATTTGCTGATGCCTTTGAAGTGAGTTGTCACTATGTTGGTACTGACCACGCCAAAGTTGCTGAAACTGTTAGAACCATTAGAAAACATACAAAGAAACCCTTCTATATGAAGATTTCACCACATATTCCTGATCCTGCTGGATTTGCTCATATCATCAAAGAGAATGGCGCTAATGGTGTTGTTGCTATTAACTCGCTTGGACCAAGCATGGTTATCGACGTTGAACATCGTAAAATGCTTTGCTCTAATGACAAAGGTTTTGTTTGGATGAGCGGACCAGTTGTTAAACCACTTGCTTTAGCCACTGTTTACACAATCAAACAAGCCGAACCATCATTAACTGTTATTGGTGTTGGTGGAGTAGCTTCTGCTAAAGATGTTATTGAATTCCTTTTAGCGGGCGCTAGTGCAGTAGGAATGCTTTCTGCTCCTATGTTAAGAGGAAAAGAATTATACGCAAAAGTCATTGCTGATCTTCCTAAAGAATTAGAAAAATATGGATTCTCCTCTATTCAAGAAGTCATTGATACACAACTTAAAAATGATGTTGAATATGAACATGAAATGCCAAGTGTTGATTCCTCTAAATGCTCACATTGTGGAATGTGCGAAAGAAATTGCCCATATTTCGCTATCAAATTAAATGAACAAAAAGTTCCTGAATTTGATGCTTCTAAATGCTTTAGATGCGGATTATGTGCTTCTAAATGTCCAACTAAGGCGATTAAATTTTTCAAATAATTATGATTCATCAATATAAAGATTCAGTTAAAAAAGTAGATAACGAAGAAAAGATGTCAGGAATGGCAATCTTTACTGGTGACATCAAAATGGATGATGCTTATTTTGCTATTCCAGTTAGATCTTCTATTTCTTATGGAAAATTATTAAAAATTAATGTTCCTAATTTACCTAAGGATTATAGCTTTATTTCTGCAAAAGATATTCCTGGAGAAAATGTTTGTAATATCATTGCTTCCGATTGGCCTGTTTTCGCAGATAAAGAAGTCCACTATAAAGGCGAGACCATTGGTATAATCGTCGGACCAAATAAAGAAAAATGTTTGGAATTAGCTGCGTTAGTTGAGTGTGAACATAAGGAATTTGAACCAGTCTTTGAAATGGTGAATTCCTATGTTCATAAAGAATTTAAAAAAGGTAATCCAGATAAAGTTTTCGCTAACGCTAAAAAGACTTTCTCTGAATCGTTCTCAACTGGCTATCAAGAACAAATTTATTTAGAACCACAAGCGATGCTTATGTATCTTGATGGTGAAAAAATCACCATTAAAGCATCAATGCAATGTCCTTTCTACATCAAGAAGGCTGTTGTTAGAGTTTTAAATTGCTCTGAAGATAAAGTTAGAGTAATTCAACCTGCAGTTGGAGGAGCATTTGGAGGTAAAGAACATTATCCATCCTTAATGGCCGCTCAACTTGCAATTGCAATTGTTAAGATAAAAAAACCTTTGAAGATGATTTTTGATCGTAAAGAAGATATTACTTTTACCACCAAACGTCATCCAAGTAAAACGGAGATTACTGCTTACTTAGATGAAAAGGACAATATCCTTGGAGTTAAAATTCATGTCGGTATTGATGGAGGAGCCTACGTTGGCTGTTCTATGGTTGTTCTTTCACGCGCTTTAATCGCGTGTAACAATACATATACATTCGAAAATGTTCATGTTATTGGTGATGCATATTGTACAAACAAAGTTCCTAGTGCTGCTTTTAGAGGATTTGGATCCCCTCAATCAATCTTTGCGATGGAACTATTTATCAACCATTTAGCGGACTTCCTACATGTAAAACCATTAGATTTACGTAATAAATATTTAGTTAAAACTGGTGATATTACTCCTACAAACGGAATTTATCGCGACCCAATTATTCTTAAAGAATTAATGGATAAAGCGATGGAGATGAGTGATTACAAACGTAAACTTGCCGAATATTCTAAACCTGGAAGTAATCGTGGTATTGGTATGTCTACTTTCCTACATGGATGTGGCTTTACAGGAAGTGGAGAAAGTACGATTATTAACGCTCAACTTAAAATTAAGAAAGATAAAAATGATATCGTTACCTTCTATACATCACAAGTTGATTTTGGACAAGGTAATAGAACTACCCTTAAACGTATCGTTGTTGATACTTTAGGTATTCCTGAAGATCACGTTATTTATGACGCTCCTGATACTGATATTACTTTATCAACCGGACCAACTGCTGCTAGCAGAACAATTATTATTGTTGGTGGATTAGCTGCTAAAGCAGCGCGTCATCTTAAAGAAATCTGGAAAGACGGTGAAGAACAAGAAATTGTTGAACCATATGTGGGACCAGATTTCATTAAGTGGGATGAAGACACCATGCAAGGAGATGCTTATCCTGGTTATGCTTGGGGAGTAAATGTTGTTGAAGTGTCATTTGACCCACTAACTTATGAAGTAAATATTGAAGGTTGCTGGTCAACTTATGACGTTGGACACGCAATTGATGAAAGAATTTTAATGGGTCAAGCCGATGGTGGGCTTGCTCAAGCTTTAGGATGGGCATATCTAGAAAAAGAAGAAGCAGAAAACGGAATGTTTAAGCAAAAAACATTATCTGACTATGTGATTCCAACAATGGTCGATCTTCCAAAAATGGAGACTGCTTTAATTGATAACCCATTCCCTTATGGAGCATTTGGTGCCAAAGGGGCTGGTGAATTAACTTTTGCTGGTGGCGCTCCGGCTTTTGCAATTGCGTTAGAGCAAGCAATTAAACACAAAGTCCATAAGATTCCAGCAACACCAGAATACATCATGGAGATTTTAGAAAATGAAGATTAGTTTTATTTTAAACAAAAAGAATGTTGAAGTTGATGTTTCTCCATCGATGCGTTTACTTGATGTAGTTCGCGATGTTTTGGGTTTGACCGGCACAAAAGAAGGATGTGGAGAAGGAGAATGTGGAGCGTGCACTGTTTTAGTGAATGATGAACCATATAATTCTTGTCTTACTCCTATTATAAATGTCGCTAATAAAGAAGTTATGACAATTGAAGGATTTAGAGAAACTAAATCATATCGCATTATTGCTGATGCCTTTGCTTCTCAAGGTGGAAGCCAATGTGGATTCTGTACACCTGGTATGATACTTGCTACTTACGCTGTACTTAAGAAGAATCCTCATCCAAGTGAAGAAGAAGCTAGACTAGCCCTAAGTGGTAATTTATGCCGTTGCACAGGTTATCAAGCAATTGTTGACGCGGTGATGTTAGCTGCAAAGAAAGGAATTGAATTATGATTAATCATTTCGTTCCTAAAAATTTAAAAGAAGCTCTTACAATTCTTAATAAACATGATTGTTACATTATGAATGGTGGCACTGATTTAATGGTGCAAAAACATGTAAGTACTGGCTTATTACCAAAATTTGATAAAGATGTTTTATATATCAATAACTTGAAAGAACTCGATTATATTAAAAAAGATGAGGAAGGGATTCATATCGGTGCGTCAACTAGATATGTAGAAATAGAAAATTCTCCTTTAATTCCTAATATATATAAAAGAGTAATCAAAGAGATTGCCTCTCCTAACATTAGAAATATGGCAACTATAAGTGGCAATATCGCTAATGCATCTCCTGCTGGAGACACTTTAGTGCCACTTGTTCTTAATGACGCTGAAGTCGTCCTTACTAGTGCTAATGGAGAAAGAAAAATGAAAGTCGATGAATTCGTCTATGGGGTAAGAAAAATCCATAGAGAAAAGAATGAACTCATTTCTGAAATTGTCCTAAAGCCGCAAGAACTCAGTTATTTTTATCGCAAAGTTGGTTCTCGTAAAGCTGAAAGCATTACCAAAGTTAGTTTCCTTGGTGGTGTAAAAATTGAAAATAAAGTTATTAAAGATTTCCGTGTCTCTTTTGGCTCAGTTGCGATTAAAACTGTTAGAAACCGTGAAATTGAAAATAAATACATTGGTAGAAATATTAACGAACTTGATATTAATGAAGTAATTAATGACTACGCTCCATTAGTGACTCCAATAACTGATCAACGAAGTAATAAAGAATATCGTCATAAAGTGGCGATGAATCTTCTTAAAAAGTTCGTTATGGATATAAAAGAAGGAGGTATCAATGAGTAAATACATACGTGGTTATAGGTGCACAGTATGTGGCAAATTCTTCGCTCCTGGCGAAGCTGAACTTACTTGTCCAGTATGCGGAGAAAAAGGAATCTTAGACGTCGAATATGATTATGATGCTTTAAAGAAAGTCCTCACCAAAGAATATTTCCAAAACAATAAGAATTATTCGATGTGGAGATACGCCCCAATGATGGGAATTGAAGAAAGTCATATCGATGAGATGCTAAGAATTGGATGGACTCCATTAAATAAGAGTCATAATCTTGCTAAAGAGCTTGGACTTAAAGAGTTATACATCAAAGATGATGGACTTAATCCAAGCGGTAGTAGTAAAGATAGGGCTAGTGGAGTAGCGGTACTGAAAGCAATTGAAAGTGGCGCTAAAGTTATCGCCTGTTCTTCTACAGGTAACGCTGCTAGTAGTTGCGCTTGTCACGCTGCCCATATGGGTTTACCCGCTGTAATATTTGTTCCTAAACGTGCGCCAATAGGAAAACTTACACAAATCTCCTTATATGGAGCAACTCTTGTGATTGTTGATGGTGATTATAAAGCTGCCTTCAGCTTATCAAAAGAGGCGATTAGCAAATACGGTTGGTATAACCGTAACGCTGCAATTAACCCATACATGGTGGAAGGAAAGAAAACTGTTTCCTTAGAAATTGCAGAACAACTTAATTTTAAACCCACTGATTGGGTAGTGGTCTCAGTAGGAGATGGCTGCACAGTTGGAGGTGTTTATAAAGGCTTCTTAGAATTATATAAGTTGGGCCTAATTGAAAAGGTTCCTCGAATTCTAGGGGTACAATCAGAAGGATGTGAACCATTCGTTATTGCTAGTAGAAATCATAAGCCACTAGAAGAAGCGGAAGAAAACACATTAGCTGATTCAATTGCCGTAGGTATTCCTCGTAATCCACTTAAAGCTCTTAGAGCTATTGAAAACTCTAAAGGCGCGTGGATCAGTGTTCCAGATGAAGACATATTAAAGGCTATGTCATTACTTGGAAGAACTGAAGGAATATTTGGCGAACCAGCGGCAGTAGCCTCTGTTGCTGGATTAAAGAAGGCTCTATTAGAAGGAGTTATTAGTAAAGATGAAAGTGTCACTGTCATCATCACTGGTAACGGACTAAAAGATCCAAACAACGCTCAAAAGGCAATTGTCAAACCAGAAATCATGGAGCCAAACATGAAAAAATTAGACATTTATTTAAAAGAAAAAGGAGTAATTTAAAATATGTCAAAAATCCCATTTGGTCCAACATATGATGAAATGTTGAACCCAAATCATCAAGATCCAGAAGTAAGAAAAGCTGCTCTTAAAGCTAAAAATGAAAATGAACTTGATCCAATTAACTTATTCAATATCACTTGGAAAAATGAAAAGAATGAAGTTAATAAGATTATTCTTCCAAAAGAAATTACTGGAGTTGATGCAAATATCGTTGTTTTACTTGGTAAATATTTCCCAAGTGGCTCCCACAAAGTGGGACCAGCCTACTCAACTTTAATCGAAGGTTGTGTTGATAAAGAAATCATCCCAGGCAAACACACAATTTTAGGACCAAGTACTGGTAACTTTGGTATTGGTGTTTCTTACATCACTAACTTAATGAAATATGACGCGATTGTCATTATGCCAGATAATATGTCCAAAGAAAGATATCAAAGAATTCAAAAATATGGAGCAAAACTCGATTTAACTCCAGGTAGTGAAAGTGATGTCATTCTTACCCTTGAAAGAACATATGAGCTCAAAAAAGATCCAAAGAATAGAACTTTAGCCCAATTTGAACTTTTACCAAACTATCGTTTCCATCGTCATGTTACCGGTAATAGCTGTATCGAAGCTGTTAAAGGTATTGGTAATGGAAGAATTGCAGCATTCTGCTCCGCTCCTGGTAGTGCAGGAACTTTAGCTGCTGGTGATCAAATCAAAGTTGCATTCCCAGAATGTAAGATTGTCGCTCTTGAACCACATGAATGTTCAACCCTCACTAATGGTGGTCGTGGACAACATAGAATTGAAGGT
>CADBUF010000011.1 GCA_902797795.1 uncultured Erysipelotrichaceae bacterium | reverse complement strand
TTTTTTATTGGCTGGGGTACTTGGGATCGAACCAAGGAATGTCGGAGTCAGAGGCCGATGCCTTACCGCTTGGCTATACCCCAATTAAGCGAGCCGAACTTCGACTACTCCAGGAACTTCTTCCTGAAGAATAACTTCCACCAAATCTTTGATGTCATTGTATGCGTACGAACAATCTTGGCATGCTCCATGCATCCTTACATAGACAATACCATCTTTGAATTCAACGAATTCGCAATCTCCTCCATCCTTTCTTAAGAAGTGGCGGACTTTGTCTAAGGTGGTGATAATTAACTTTACAGTGTCATCTTTAACTTCATCATCTTTGATTTCTAAATGGTATCCATCATAAGCGTTTTTAGCGTTATTTAAGAAGTGAGTAGCAACATCTAAGAAATTAAATCCGTGTTTTTCACCTTCTCCACGATAATGTTTAGTAATAGCTACGTTATACCACTGTAAGGAAATATAAATTCTCCATAAATAAAAACGTTTAATCTCTTCTTCGCTTGGCTTATCGTTACAATATTTGTCTAATAATTTTCTTCCCTCGGAAACAAGTCCGTTACCAAAGGCAGCAACATCATATAATGGGTCGTTATTACCAACAAATTCAAAGTCGATGAAATAATATTTATCATCAGGAGTTTTAACGATGTTACTTCTTTGCGCGTCGTTATGGCATAACGTTAATCTTTGGGATTTAAGATATTCTTTTTTAGCGAATAAGAAGTCTCTTAATTCTTGATATAAAGGAGATACTTCTCTACCAAAAGAGAGGGCTTCTTTCTCGTAAATTGTTTCAAAACGTTCAAAAGGAGCGTAGTCACTTCTACTTAAAACGATAGAGTTATGTAGCTTTTTAAAGAGCTCAGCAACCTTTTGATAATCAATGTCTTCCGTGTGATCTATAGACGTTCCTGGAAGATATTCATTGATTTTAATTCCAGTGGTGGGATCAAAATAAACGTTTTTAGAAGTTATACCTAATTCATAAATGATACGTTGATGCTCTTTTTCAAGAAAACGGTCAACCATTTCATTGGCTTGTGCAGTTGGGATGTAAAGAATATATTCTTTTCCATCTTTATCGTTTACGAGATAAGAAAGATTCATCATTCCCCCAGTAATTGGGCGAATAATTTTACTTCCTTCGCCAAGTTCTTTATTTAATAAAGATAGCATTTCTTTTTCGTTCATAGGAAATATTATAGCACTCACATATAATTTTGTATAAAATTATTTATATCCATGAAAAAACGAAACATCATTTTTACAATTTTCCTTCTCTTATCTTTAGCAATAAATACTTTTATTGTCTTTGAAGGCGCCACAAACGGAAACGATAGTTCCTCACAAAGTTTTGGCGTTACTAATTGGGCTTTGGATGTAATTGGAAGAATCGATCCGAATAGTTGGATGGTGCTTGACCGTGATGCGGCACATGCACTTATAAGGAAATTGATTGGCCACTTTGCCTTGTTTGGCCTAAGCGGCATCATTTCCACTTTGATGTTTGTATTCATTAATAATCCACTTAAAAAGAAGACTCAAATTGTAATATCAAATATGATGTATGGATTCTATTTCGCTTTTATAAGCGAATTAGTGCAATATTTTACTCCTGGAAGATATATGTCATTTATAGATGTGATGATTGATTTTAGTGGTTATGTTCTCTTTGGCGGAATCACATTTATTATCTATCTATTAATCGCTAATCATAAGGTAAAGAACAGTAATCAGTAAAATAATATTGATTACAAATATTTGTCAGTGTATAATATTATCAGTAAAAAAATACTGATAGTTATGAAAGTATCGGAAAGACAACTAGAAAGATATCCAATATATCTTAAATATCTAATTAGTATGCGTGATAGTGGACTAGCAACTATTTCAAGTCCTATGATCGCTAACGCTTTGACGTTCTCTGAAGAACAAGTAAGAAAAGATTTACAAGTTGTTTCTATAAATAATGGCAAGCCTAAAACTGGAAGAGATATCAATGAACTGATCAGAGATATCCAACATTTTTTAGGTTATGACAATGCGATTAATGCTTGTATTGTCGGTGTTGGTCATTTAGGAAAGGCACTTCTTAACTATAAAGGCTTTAAAGATTTTGGTTTAAACATCGTTTGTGGCTTTGATTCTGATAACAATGTTATTGGTCAAAAAATAAACGGCTTAGAAATTTTTAGCATTTATCAACTTGCTAATAAGATCGAAGAACTCAAAATTGAAGTGGCGATTTTAGTAACCCCAAGTAATGTTGCTCAAGAAGTTACTAATAAATTAATGAACGCGGGTATAAAAGGAATATGGAATTTTGTTCCTACCCATTTAAAAGTTAATAACGACATAGTCGTTGAAAATATTAATATGGCAAGTAGTTTTGCTATTTTAAATCACAAACTTAAAAAATGAAGGAGATAAGTATGGAAAAGAAAGAAGTTATCCTTACTCCGGCTGAAGAAGTTGATATTCTCGTGAAGAACGCTCAAAAAGCGTTAGATGAATTTCTTCTTCTCAACCAAGAACAAATCGATCACATTGTTGCGAAATGCTCAGTTAGTGGTCTAGACCATCACGGAACCTTAGCCGCTAGTGCAATTAATGAGACTAAGCGTGGTGTTTTTGAAGACAAAGCAACCAAGAACTTATTCGCTTGCGAATATGTGGTCAACAACATGAGGCATTTAAAAACTGTCGGCGTCATTTCTGATGATCCAGTTACTGGTATCACTGAAATCGCGGAACCTGTTGGAGTTATATGTGGTATTACCCCAGTTACAAACCCAACTAGTACAGTTATTTTTAAATGTTTGATTTCCTTAAAAACACGTAACCCAATTATTTTTGCCTTCCATCCAAACGCACAAAATTGCTCCAAAGAAGCAGCAATAATCATGAGAGATGCCGCAGTTGCAGCTGGAGCACCTAAAGATTGTATTCAATGGATTGAACATCCAAGTATGGATGCAACAAGTGCTTTAATGAATCACCCAGGTGTCGCTACTATTTTAGCTACTGGTGGTAATGCGATGGTTAAGGCTGCTTATAGTTGCGGTAAACCTGCTATGGGTGTTGGAGCGGGTAATGTTCCTGCCTATATGAATAAATCATGTAATGTTGAACAAGCAGTTAATGACATAGTCATTTCTAAATCTTTTGATAATGGAATGGTTTGTGCTTCTGAGCAAGCTGCAATTATTGATAAAGACATCTATGATGAGGCCATTAAATTATTTAAGAGATTTAAAGTCTATTTCGCTAATAAAGAAGAAAAGAAAAAGATTTCTCGCTTCATGTTCGGATATGCCGAAGGGGATGAAGGAGTGGAAAACGCTAAACTCAATCCTGATATCGTTGGTAAATCTGCCTATTGGATTGCTTCTCAAGCTGGTGTTGAGATTCCTAAAGATACCTCAATTATTGGTATTGAATGTAAGACCGTTGGTCCAAAAGAACCAATTAGTAGAGAAAAATTATCCCCTGTATTAGCGTTCTTTAAAGTTGAAGATGACAAAGAAGGATTTAAGAAAGCTCTTGAAATGGTTTCATTTAACGGCTTAGGACACAGCGCCGCGATTCACTGCAAAGAACAAGAGATGGCGGATCGATTTGGTGAACTTGTTCCAGCAATGAGAATCATTTGGAATTCACCATCGACTTTTGGAGGAATTGGTAACGTCTATAATTCCTTCCTTCCATCCATGACTCTTGGTTGTGGTAGTTATGGACATAATAGTATTGGCGGTAACGTCAGCGCTATTAACTTATTAAATATTAAGAAAGTTGGTAAAAGGAGAAATACTGTGCAGTGGTTTAAAGTTCCTTCAAAGATCTACTTTGAACGTAATTCAATTCAATACTTACAATCATGTAAGAATATTAATAAAGCATTTATCGTCACTGATACCTCAATGGTGGAATTTGGTTTCTTTAAGAAGATTGCCGATCAACTTAACTTAAGAAGAAATAAAGTGCAAATGCAACTCTTCTGTGATGTTGAACCAGATCCAGATATTGAAACTGTCCGTAAAGGGGCAGCAATGATGAAAATTTTCCAACCTGATGTCATTATTGCTTTAGGTGGAGGAAGTGTCATGGACGCTGCTAAAGGAATGTGGCTATTCTATGAACATCCAGAAGTCAATTTTGATGACTTAAAACAAAAATTCATGGATATTCGTAAAAGAGCGTTCAAATATCCAGAACTAGGTAAAAAGAGTCGCCTTATTTGTATCCCAACTACCTCTGGTACTGGTAGTGAAGTTACTCCGTTTGCGGTTATCTCTGATAAAAAGAATAACAAGAAATATCCTCTTACCGATTATTCTTTAACTCCTACCGTGGCGATTGTCGATGCTGAATTTACCACTAACTTGCCTCCAAAGGCGACAGCGATGACTGGTATGGATGTATTGACCCACGCTATTGAAGCCTATGTTTCTGTGATGGCAAGCGATTTTACTGATGGCTTAGCAATTAAAGCAATCGAATTAGTCTTTAAATACTTACCAAGAGCAGTTAAAGATGGACCACATGATTTAGAAGCTCGTGAAAAGATGCATAACGCTGCTACTATTGCGGGTATGGCTTTCGCTAATGCATTCTTAGGAATGACTCACTCCTTAGCACATAAAGTTGGAGCGGAATTCCATACAGTTCACGGACATACTTGTGGCGTTCTTCTCCCTTATGTCATTAGATATAATGGTGAAGTTCCAACCAAATTAAGTGTGTGGCCAAAATATAACGAATACTGCGCCGATAAGAAATATCAAGATATCGCACGTTTATTAGGTTTGCCAGCTTCTACTCCTAAAGAAGGCGTTGAGTCCCTTGCTAAAGCATGTCACGACTTACAAGTTTCCATTGGCTTAAGCGATAACTTCGCCTCCTATGGAATTGATGAAAAAGAATACATGGATCGTCTTGATCGTATCGCTGTTCTTGCTTATGAAGACCAATGCTCACCATGTAATCCAAGAGTTCCACTAGTGGAAGACATGAAAGTGATTCTTAAAAAAGCCTATAAAGGTGAGTGGTAATCACATTAAAACAAAATAAATAGCTCCCGAAATTAAATAGTACTCATTATTTAATAACAAAATAATGTATTATTTATTCGGGAGTTTTATTATGAAGAGATTTGAAACTCAAATTCAAAAATTAAAACATGATGTTCTTTTAGAAATCGCTAAAGCGACAATTAACGATAATTTAGTGGATGAATATTATCATATCCCTAAGCGTATTGTTCCTGGCCCAAAACCAAGCATGCGTTGCTGCATTTATAAAGAAAGAGCAATCGTTGAAGAAAGAATGAAACTTGCTTTAGGTGGAGATAAAGATAATAAGAATATAATTGAAGTTATTAAAATTGCCTGTGATGAATGCCCGATCGGTGGTTATTTGGTGGGTGATCGCTGCCGAGGATGTTTAGCGCAGCGTTGTATCCATGCATGCCATAAAGACGCAATTTATTTTGACACCAAACTAAGAAGAGCGTTTATCGATAAAGAGAAATGTATTAACTGCGGGATGTGCGCTAGAGCGTGCCAATATAACGCGATTCAAAACTTCCAAAGGCCATGTGAACAATCTTGTAAAGTAAACGCGATATCAATAGGAGAAGATAACGCTGCTAATATTAACGAAGAAAAATGTATTCGTTGTGGAGCGTGTGTTGCTAGTTGTCCTTTTGGTGCGATTATGGACAAAAGCTATCTTACTGATGTCATTAAACTCATCAAAAATAGTGAAGGTGGTAAGAAATATCCAGTTATCGCTGTTGTTGCTCCTTCTATTGGAGTGCAATATAAAGACATTCCAGTTACTAAACTAGTTACCGCGTTGCATAAAGTCGGATTCACTAGTGTTGTGGAAGCTGCTTTAGGAGCGGATATCGTTTCTTATCACGAGTCAAAAGAATTAAGTGAAAAAGGATTTTTGACTTCTTCTTGTTGCCCGGCTTTTGTCAGTTATATTAGAAAGAATTTCAAACATCTTGAAGGTAAGATATCTTCTAATTTATCTCCGATGGCCTCGATTGCTAAATATATTAAAGACCGTCATAAAGAAAGTCATCTCATCTTTGTTGGACCATGCATTGCCAAAAAAGAAGAGGTACGTTTAGATGAAGTTAAAGATATTGTTGATTATTCATTAACGTTTGAAGAATTAGACGCTTTAATTGACGCTTATGAAATAAATGTTGGTTCCTTAAAAGAGAGCGAACTTGACAATGCTTCTTATTTTGGAAGAATCTTCGCCCGCAGTGGGGGATTAACTGAGGCTGTTAGAGAAGGATTAAAAGAACATGAAATTGATTTTGATTATCGACCAATGACATGTTCAGGAATAGAAAATATTCGTTTAGCCTTATTAAAAGTGAATACTCCTAATTGTGATTTTAATTTCCTTGAAGGGATGGCGTGTTCTGGAGGATGTATCAATGGACCATGCAGTCTCAATCATGAATTAAGAAATAAGATTGATAGCGATAAATATAGCTCTAGTGCTTCTACAAAAAAGATAATAGAAGCAGTAAAAAACCTAGAAAAATAGCAAAGAAAAAACTCTTCTTAAGAAGAGTTATTTTCTTATTGGTGCCCGGGACCGGAATCGAACCGGTACGGATTATACATCCGCAAGATTTTAAGTCTTGTGCGTCTACCTGTTCCGCCACCTG
>CADBUF010000010.1 GCA_902797795.1 uncultured Erysipelotrichaceae bacterium | reverse complement strand
TAGGGGTATCGTACAAAGGCAGTACTCCGGTCTCCAAAACCGTCAATGTGGGTTCGATTCCTACTACCCCTGCCATCTAGAAATTAGAGGATTGATACGAAAGTGTCAGTCCTTTTTCTTTGATTACATCGAGGTTTTTTGAGTATAGCGACATTTTAAACATAAAAAATAGGGCAAAAATACCGCTTTTCTTTATAAAGGCGTTTCTAATAGTGTTCCATAATTCCTATTAGTGTTCCTAAAATCCTAATAGTGTTCCAAAAAATAATTAGCTAGATGTCATATAGTCATTACAAGACTATCTATTGGCTATTTTTATGGTTAAAAACACTAGAAAAATGCTAAAATCAAAATAAGATGTTTGATGCAACCTATGCTATTTTAATCGTCTTTTTTGTTCTCCTGTTTGGTGGCCTTTTTGTTTTTATTATTACTTGGGGTTCTAAACGAAGAGAAATATTTCAAAAGATAGAATCGAAATGGGAGAGTTTTGTTAAAGGAGAATCCGAAATTTATATCGACGAATTCTACGAAATAAGACAGCTAACTCTTAAATCATATACAGCACAAAACGCATCTAAATATGAGTGTAGTGGTGTTTTTGTGATTATTGATAAAGACACAAACCAGTTCTATATAAATGAATCCAGCAAGATGTTTAATTCCATTAATCTTCAGCTAAAAGGAAGAGGCAACAAAGACTTGCTTGAGGCTATTCAATCCAGACACGAGGTTGTTATTAGAGCCTTTGCACATCGTTATGTTCCTGAAGAAAAGCGACAGGACTTGTTGGAAACCATCACCATAGAACACACTAAAAATGGGTTTATTCAATATGGTAGAAAAACAATTAGTGTCTTCGAAAAAATAAATTATAATTTATCTATGAAACTATTCGCAGATTCTAGAGTGAAATATATAAGTCTTGCTGATTACATTAAAATCACCGATTCTTTTTCTATACAGGATGATTACAATGAAAATGCCAGTTACTACATGACTGAGAGTTTTGGAATAATAGCAAAATTTAAAACAGTAGCGGTAAATTTTGGTATGGACTTTCAAGATAGGTTTGATTATTTCGTTGTCGCTCCTAGAGATGGCAAAACAGAATACGAGGCCATAGAAAAAAAGATTGCTAAATTAGAGAAACAAATAGAAAAGAACCCAGAAAACAACAAACTTAAAACAGCTTTAAAAAAGTATAAGAAGATAGTAAAAGAAATCCCTGAATATTCTCCGTATTCTCCTGCTAAAAGCGGCGATTCATTTAATGAGTCGTTAATAAATGTTGATTATAATGCCGATGAGGCTTTAGCGAAGGACTATGTGGTATTGGATGTTGAAACTAATGGATTGAGTAAGAAAAACGACGACCTTCTTTCTATTTCTATTTATGATCCTCTTAAAAAGATTTGTTATAACAGATTTCTTCCTTTAGATATGCAGCCTTCTGTTGCTACATCTTATATTAACGGCATCACCGATACTTCTCTTAAAGACAAGTTGCATATTAACCAAGAAGAAGCTAATAAAATCCTAGAGTTCTTTAACTTAGATAAAAGAACCATCCTTGTATACGGTCCCGATGATTTTGATTCGCTTTTTATGCAGAATTACTTCAAAAGACAAAGGATAACTGGCTTCGATAATTTAAAATTTGAAAATATAAAAAGGCATGTACCATCTGGTGTTTTTGACCTTGCTGGAAGTGCTAGCAAAGATAATATGTGCAGACTCTTCGGTATAGAAGGTGTAGAAGATGTGCACTCTGGTTTAAATGACTGTCTTTTGGAGTGGAAACTGTTCGAGAAATTTACTCAATATAAGCCAATTAGAATCGGGAATAAATTTTATAAATTTAACAAGGATTATGTTGTCCCTGTTACTGTTTTAATTCAAAATCCTAAAATATATCAGTATACGGACATCCCTGTGAGATACGTTTTAGGCGATGTTAAGTCAGTATTTCATTACAATGTTTCGGAGAAAGTACTTAATAGGATTAAAAAGTTCGACACAAATATCACAGGTATTTCTCTAGAAAACATTATCTACTCCACTTTAGGGGCAATAAAGCAGAATAACTCATCCTTTTTGATAGGCAATAAGATGAAGTTGGAGAAAATTGCTACAATTGAAACCAATGTTGGAGAGATACCTATCAGCATAACAGAAGATGGCCTTATTGAGGCAGTTGAGGAAAAGGATAAAGACTTTATTAATGAAGTCAACGATGTCGCTTTGGCATTGAAGGAAGAATTAAAAACAACACTTGCGTTTATCAAAGATAATGTATTTAAAAATGAAGAAATACTTAGTCAAGAGCTTGTTCTTTCCGAGAATAATAAGGTGCTGGCACTTTGTGATTTGTCCAGTAAATCTGCTGTGATGGAAATTAAAACTGTTTCACCTTCGGTGAGTAATATAGGATATTTAGACCCTAAAATTACATATCAACTTTACTATCAATCCAAGCAACGTGCCGCATACTACCTTCATATTTTCATCGGTGGAGGTTATGAAATGGCTGACAAATCAAAAGCTCCTCGCTTCTGCAGTATAGATATATCCAAAATTGAACTAAACGAATATAGCAAAGAAGACTATGAAAAGATGCTCTGCAAACTAACTTTTAGAGAAGAGGCTATGCTAGACTTCATTAAGAAGAACCCTAATTGTCAATATAGGGACTTAGAGGCTGCCTTCCCTAATTATTCAAGAAGAATGATTGAAGGAATGGTGAAGAGCTTAGAGAAGAAAAAACACATTGTTAGAATTGGTAGTAAGAAATATTATCACTGGGAAGTATGCGAATAAAAATAAGAGGATTAGCAGTTAACTAGTCCTCTTTTTCTATAATCTTTTTAAGTTGATGTCCTAACTTTTTAATGATTCCACACACTAGTGCATTGCCCATCATGAAGTATCTTCTTTTCTCGGGCATACCTGAATTTGTCCAGTTATCAGGGAATTGATTTATGCGTTCACATTCGACAGGAGTGAGTATTCTCAATTTACCCTCTTTTGGGTCTTTTATAATATGAGTACTTCTATTGGTAGTTCCCTCAGAAGTTAGCATGGTTCTTGCTGGAAGATTAAGCTCATCATAAGGACTCATTGCACCCTCTGAATACATGTACTCAAAACCGTTTTTATCTTTTCGTGGAATCTTCTTTGAGCCACGGAGATATTCATACTTTTTGCGTTGCGAATCGTTAAGGAAGTAGTGTCCATCAACACCGTCTTTTTCTGCTATCTCTCCAAGAGTGATAGGAGCAGTGGTGATAGGTTCGGTTCTAATGGTATAAACTTTGCTATCAAACATGAACCCGGCATTTTCAAATTCTGCTCTAAATTTATCGGAAACCACAACTAAATCCGCATATTTTTCAACAAAATCAAACTCTTTTAGTTTTTTCTCATTGATGGATTCAACTGGGAATTCTTTCGCAAAAACACCTTTTTTAGAGATGATTTCTGCAGGGGTTAAAGTAGTAATTTCTTTATAGTATTTTGTATCTTTATGGAAAGCAAAGATATAGATTCTTCTTCTGCGTTGTGGATGGCCATAATCAGCAGCGTTTATGATTCTCCATTCCATAGCATACCCAGCTTCAGATAAGCAGCGGAGCATGATGCCAAAGTCACGTCCTCTTTGTTTTGCTGGAGACTTAACCAAACGGTCAACATTCTCTAATAAAACAAATGGTGGTTTCTTAACCTGCAAAATCTCGTTTATCTGCCACCAGAGAACGCCCTTTTTGCCTTCAATACCATGTGAATGCGAGAGTGTATGTGCGACTGAATAATCCTGACACGGGAACCCGCCTGTGAGTAGCGTGTGATCAGGGATTTCCTTCTTATTAACTTGAGCGATATCTTGGTTTGAATTATTCTCACCAGAAAAGCGGAGATTATAACAATCAAAAGCATGTTGTGTTTTGGTGGATGGTTCCCATTGATTTGCCCATACGAATTTCCATGGACCTTTTTCAATAGCATGACCGTTTTCATCAAAACCTTTGATATCGTTGAGGCCTACTCTGAAGCCACCAACACCCGCGAATAATTCAATAACAGTCTTTTTCATATGCTTAAGTCTACACTAAAGATAATACAGGATCAAGAAAAAAATGTAAAGATCAAATAAATTCTTTAGATAATTTATTGCTATAGTGCGTGCGTGATTATGCGTATATTTTATAATTCCGATTTGATATACTTTTCACATGAGCGAACCTGTATATCATTCAATCCAAGAATTATTAGATCAACTTAAGACCGGCTGCGGTCGTACTTTTGCTGAGCTTGACGTGAATCATCGTCTAACAGGTGTAGGAAGGAACGACAAAGGAGCTCTGGGCAAAATAGTGGAAGAAGGTGTCTATCACTATTCCGTTAATTCTAGAGCGGAAGCCGACTTCGCTAATCTTGGTGTGGAATTAAAAACCACAGGCTATAACAAAACAAGAAACGGTCTCTCTTTCAAAGAAAGACTTCCTTTAAATACTCTAAATTATCAAAATGTCGAAGCTCAAGAATTCGAAGATAGCGATATGTGGCATAAATGTCAGCAATTGCTCATTGCTTTATACGAATATCTCGAAGGTAAGACGTATGGCGAAATGACTCTTGATTCAGGTTTCTTTCATACTTTTTCTAAAGAGGATATTGAGATTCTTAAACAAGACTACGAAATCATCAGAAACAAGATTAAAAGTGGTGTCGCAGATACTATCTCGGAAACAGACACTACATATTTAGGTGCGTGTACTTCGGGTGCGGGTCATGGAAAGCTTGATGCTACAGCTTCTAGGCATTATCACTTAAACCTCAAGCCGAGAAAGTTTGCTCTAAAAGCAGTTTATTTTACTGGCGTTCTCCGTAGATTATTCGCTAAAGGTGAAATTGAGAGCGTTATTGACTACGAAGAATTAAAAGAAAAGAGTGTCCAAGATATTATCTTGGATAGACTAAAACCATATATTGGTAAAACCGAATCCGAACTTAAAGAAATGTTCCATGTTGGTGATACATCAAAATCTCGTTTTGAACGTTATGTTGCTGGAATGTTAGGTGCTAAAGGCAAAGTCAATGCGACAGAAGAATTCGTAAAAGGTGGCTTTGAACTTAAAACAATTAGAGTGGAAGCTAACGGTACCATTGAGCAAAATATGTCATTCCCGTACTTTGATTTCAGAGAAATAGTGGAACAAGAATGGGAAGATACTGAGTTTTATCAAATGCTCGCCAATAAAAAGTATCTCTTTGCGATATTTGAAAACAATGGTAAAGAATACATCTTTAAGAGAATAAAGCTATGGCATATTCCGGGCCAGATTCTCGATGAAGAAGGATACAAAGTATTTAGTGAATTAAAAGAAGTCTTATTAAGCGGTAATATCGTTAGAGGATTCCAAACCCATAAGGATGGCAAAGTAGTCAGATTGAATAACTTCCCTAAATCCGCTTCTAATCCATATTTCCATGTGAGACCTCATGGCGAAGATGGTGGAGATACCAATCCGCTCCCAGTGCCAGATAAACTTACTGGTGTTACAGAATACACAAAACAATGTTTTTGGTTAAAGAAAACGTATGTTTTAGATATAATTAACAAAGACGATTAAAAATGGGCTTATTTGATAAACTATTCAAAAAGAAAAAGAAACAATCCGTTAATCCTACACTAACAAGTGAGGATAATTTTTTATCGCCAATTATTAGGAAAATAGAAGATACGTGCAGAGAATTGGGCTTCATTTCTCAAAAGGAATATCTCGATATAATTGAGGAATACTTACCGGTCAAGAATCAAATAGAAGCTGTAAAAAACGCAGGCATGCTTGACGAATACTGCACCAAACACAAAGTAAGCCGTAGCGATATTGAACTTTTTCTATCGTTTTTCAATTCCCCTGCTTTTAGAACAAAACATAATGAAGACTTTATTGTAAGAGAAACAACTGAAAACAAAGAATATCTGGAGCACATACTCGATGATTGTGACCCACACATTAGGCTCGATAATGAGCAAATGAGAGTAGTGGTTAGTGATGAAGACAATACTCTTGTCATTGCTGGTGCTGGTGCCGGTAAGACTACAACAGTTGCTGCTAAGGTCAAATATTTAGTTGATAAGAAAGAAATCGAGCCAAAAGACATATTGGTTATTTCCTTTACCAATAAAGCTGTTGACGAACTAAAAGAGAGGATTAATCAAAAATTAGGGATTCCATGTAAAATCAGCACCTTCCATAGAGTTGGCTTTGATTTGATTAACAATAGTGCCGAAAACGAAAAGAAAACCATCAAAGAAGAAGGATTCCTTGGTTACTGTGTTAAAGAATATTTAAAGAATAAGATTCTAACTGACAAGATAATGGCTAGTAAGATTCTCTTATTCTTTGCCTCATACTTAAGTTTGCCGCCGCATTTCGATATGCCTCTTGATGAGTTCTTTGATTATGCCGCTAAAAATGAATTTAATACCATGAGAAGCGACATTAAGGCATATGCTGAACAAATATCTTCTCAAAGAGAAAAAACACAAAGAACAATTAAGAATGAGCGTGTAGCTTCTTATCAAGAGCTGCAAATTGCTAACTTCTTATTTATTAACGGCATTGACTATAAATATGAGGATCCCTATAAATTCCATATTGAGGGTTCAAACAAAATTTATCTTCCGGATTTCCATATCTTTCAAGATGGGAAAGATGCTTATTTAGAGCACTTTGGAATGATTTCTGATAGGGGAACCAATAGTAGCAGAAGCCAAGAAGAAGTTGATAGATATATAAAAGCCATCAAGGATAAGATTGCTCTTCATAAGCAACACGGAACAATGTTATTAAAAACATTCGGTGGTTACAGTGATGGTAGAGACATTATTGAACATTTAAAGGAAGAGCTAGAAAAACATGGCTTTAAATTACACCAAATCCCTGAAGAAGAAGTTCTTTCTAAAATTATCTCGACCGAACAAAACAAATATATTGGTAAACTTATAAAGCTTGTAACTTCATTTATAGAGGCATTTAAAACAAATGGCTATAATGCTGGTCATTTCAAGATGCTCAGAAGAAAAACTAATAACGAAAGAGATAAGCTTTTCTTGGATATTGCCGAAGGCACATACAACTATTATCAAAATGAATTAAAAATCAACTATGCTATAGACTTTTCTGACATGATTAATGATTCAGTTGAAATCATTAGAACAATGCAAGAAAACAAAGAAAAGATTCCATATAAATACATTATCGTTGATGAATATCAGGATATTTCTCACCAAAGATATAATCTTACTAAAGAATTATCCAAAATCGCCGATGCTAAAATAGTAGCGGTTGGTGATGACTGGCAGTCGATTTATGCTTTCAGTGGTTCTGACATCACACTTTTCATTGAATTTAAGAAATGTATTCTTAATCCGAGATTAGGGTGTGTAGAGTTAAGAATCAACAATACTTATAGAAATGCTCAAGAACTAATTAACATTGCTGGTGAATTCGTTCAACGTAATACAACGCAACTTCCAAAAACTCTAAAATCTCCAAAGAATCTTAGTGACCCAGTCATAATTTATTCCTATTGTGATGATGATAAAAAAATAGAAAAAGAGGGGCTTAGAAACTCTAGATTCCAAAGGGCCAACACGCTCGAGGCTATATTAGATAAGCTGGTTTCAGAGGATCCTTCTATTTTAAATAGAGACAAAGGCAAGGAACCTATTCTTTTGATTGGCAGATTCGGATTTGATGCAGAGAATCTTTCTGTTGGTGATTTAAAGGATGAATTTGGGCAAAAGGAAAAAGAAACAGAACCATATAACATCTTTGATTATTATCCTGAAAGCAGAAAAGTGGTGTCCAAGAAGTATCCGACATTAAGAATGGCTTTTATGACTGCCCATAGTTCTAAAGGCTTAACTTATGATAATGTCATCATTATTAATGGACTCAATGGTACAAATGGATTCCCTTCTAAAAAAGAAGATGACCCTGTCATGGATTTAGTTATCAAAAGAGATAGGGCAATCGAATATGCCGAAGAAAGAAGATTATTTTATGTTGCTTTAACAAGAACAAGCAACCGCGTTTATATCATCGCTCCAGAAACCAAGCCATCAGAGTTTGTTACGGAGCTTATCAAAGATAAAGGGTATAAACACATCACCGTTAAAGGCGTGTTCAACGAGAGATTTGAGAAAAAGGATGTTTTCTATTGTCCAGATTGTGGTTTCCCACTCAAATACTATGGAAGTACATCAATTGGGCTTCCGCTTTATATATGTTCAAACGAACATGAACTTTGTGGTTTTATGTCCAATGACATCAAAGGTGGAAGATTAAGAATATGTGAATGCCGCAGTGGTTGTATTGGTGGCTATATGATTGTTAAAAAGAAAACCAACTCCAATGAGCATTTCTTAGGATGTACCAACTATACAAAAGACGGCAAAGGCTGTAATCATACAATTTCTATTCAAGAATTCGATAGACTCTATCCAAGAAGTGAAATTATCAGACAATACAAGCCTGAAGATATCGCTAATAGAGATGCTTTGAAATACCAAGGTGAAAGAATCGAACATCTTAATACCTCTCAGGCAATTCAAAAAGCTCAAGAAATGAAAGAACAGCAACCAGAGGTTGTTGAGCCTAAACCAGTCAAGAAGACAAAAGAAAAACCAAATATTGAGGAGCTAGCTAAAAACCCATTAGTTGACGCCATTCGTCAAAAGTGCAGTGAGTATAAGGATTCAATCGATGAAAGATTGTCTCCTAGTAAGAATCTTATTGCGTATCTTAAGAAAGGCCGTTCTTGGTATTGGTTTGCTATCGATTTAGCAGTGATGGTGTTTAGATATAGATTAGTAAGGCTATCTGATTTTGTTGAAATTGCCATTAATGAAGACAACATGGTGGAAATCTGTAAAGTAATAGATATGCTCGTTAATCAGTATTACAAAGTAACTAAATTAGATAAACCAGCACCAGATCAGCCAAAAGAGGAAAAACCAGTTAAAAAGGAAGAACCTAAAAAAGAACCAAAGGGCCTATTTACTGTAGGAACACCTGAACAAGTCAAGTTTGTGAAAGACTTTATTAAGTGGGTGTCATCTACCTACGAGCACGTCTACTATGTGAACATGTATGGTATTCCTCAATTTAGAGTTAAAGAAAAAGGAAACACCGCTTTATTCTGGTTAACTATAGAAAACAACGTTCTATTCTTTAGGTATCGAACTCAAACAGTCGAGAAAGAAAAGCCAAAAGAATTAGTGGTGGACTTATTCGACACAAGCAACATATATGATTTAGCGAAAAAGCTATGTGAATCAAATAAATAGAGTACCAGTTAGTGAAAGCTAGCTGGTTTTCTTTTACGTGTACGCGTGTAAAGAGCAGTTTTCTTCTTTATTTTAATTTCTTCTTTGTGAGTTCCTAAAAGTATCTATACTTATATATTCATACATAATTGTATACATTTATGTATACACGTATATAACCTTATTTAAATAAATTAATTATTAAGCATATTTATACAATAGTTCATACTAATTTATACTAATATACGAAAAAAATTGCGTGCGAGTGGGCCCATGTGGGCTGAAATGGGAAAATAAACCAAAAGAAAAAACGAAAATAATTTCACTTTTTTAATTGACAGTGTGTGTTAGCGGAAATATAATAATAGACGAAAAAGGAGCGAAATTTATGTTAAACACCGAAATCCTAAGACAAGCTATCGAAAGACTAAATGACCAGGATGTCAATTTCCAAGAAGTAGTGGATTATCTCTACTCCCACGAATATGTTGATATCGACATCATGGAGTGCTTTGGTGGTTCCTTAAAAAATCGCCAAGACAGAGAATACAGATATGTTTTAAATGCATTTATTAATCTCAACACTCAAGCTATGTATAAGCTCTCTGCTGAATATTTCACTTTACTCTCTCCTTTTATCTTCATGGAACAAAGGGATGAATCGGTCGAAGATGTCATTGCTTCAATCCGTCATGGTGGAATCGATTTTATCGATTTTATGCGAATGAAGACAGGAATTTACCCAAACGCTCCTGCTTATTACGGAATGGGAAGACGTGATTCTTATCTTCCTGAGGATTTATCACCAATTTACGATAAGTTAATCACTTTACATGAAATGTATGGCCTATCTGCATATGACATTATTAACTACTGTTACTTCCAAACATCGTCCAGTGCTTCTGGCAAGTTATTTGACTTGTGGTTCGAATATGTCGTGGCGATTAGACCAAGTGATGGTTTAGATATTATGCCGGAGAATTTGCTGTTCTCTTATAACACTTTAAGGGAGAAGCAGGGAAAAGAGCCTCTTATTTATAAGCTCAAAGAATACTCTGGCGGTAACTTTAAGTTAACTAGACGCGGAAGAAATCTCGTTCTTGTTGCGGCACTTCCTTTCGATGCTACTAACAATGTTGTCGATTTTGGTCATTGTAAGTTTTGGTTTGACGATGTTGAAAACATCCAAATCACATCTTTAAAAGAAGTCGCTAGTGATAATAGAACTGGCACTAAATACGGGAAGCTTTTCTTTGAAGTTGATGTCAAATTAACACCAAACTCATTAATAATGGTGGACCAAGATGACGTTGATATCGACTTCAAACCATTTACAGGAACTTCCGGTTCTTCAATCCATATGTCCCTTAATATCGGTACTACATGGGTTGCTTATTTTGAAGGAGCAAGCCGACTTGATATTAGGGAAAATGCGTTAAGCGATATCCGCAAAAACACCAAACTCACTCAAAAAGAAGCTGCAAGTGGTGTCCATTCAAAAACGAGAACATTCCAAAACTGGGAAGCTGGTAAAGGTAGCCCAAGTATTGAATCATTAATAAGATTAATGTATTTGTATGATTTTACCGATGTTAGACGTTTCATCGAAAGAAAATACTTCTTTGATCAGATGGATGAGACTTTTAAATCTGGTAAGCCATTATCAGAGATATTCCCTAGACACTATGATGCTCTTAAGAGCCCAGATGATGAAAACGATGAAGAAGGAGGAGAAGACTGATGAGTAAGCACAAAATCAACGCCAATCTTATTAGATGTCCTATCTGCGGTAGTATTATCGCCGAAAAAGACAGCGACTGTGATGGTATTAACGTCTTATGCAAAAAGTGCAAGAAGATGTGGCATGTCGCAGTCGCAGGCTCACAAGTAACTATTACGCAAAAATAACAACATAATTTATTAACAAGTTTTACAGAAAGGTTTATTAATCGTCGAGAGGCTGAATAATGCCCGGATTAATAAGTAACATTTGTCGAATGAATCGCTCAAATAAAGAAGCGGTCTGACAAGTTTAAATTGAGTACCGAAGTAGTGGTACAGCAACCATCCTGAAATATCGGACAGGTGCTTAACTCAGTTTACACTTGTGGGGCCGCTTTTTTCTTCTCTATAGAGGAAAAACCCCAGATTCAGCGGATGTAAAGATTGCACGTATGCAATAGTGATTATTAAAAATACGTACATTATTATGCCACTGGGTAAAACGGAAGTAAGTGATTAACGGCCTTACTTCTACGCATAAACAGCCACCCGTTAATGGCTGTCTGCAAATTCAAAATTAGCGAGATATTGCTAAGGATGAACACAGACAATCTTTCAACATGGCTGTTTTCTTCATGGGTATCTCGCAGGAACACGAGGTACTTACATGAAAAAAGAAACAAATGCTTATGAAGCAGAAGTGGTCTT
>CADBUF010000009.1 GCA_902797795.1 uncultured Erysipelotrichaceae bacterium | reverse complement strand
TTCAATAGCGTTGCTACCTTTAATTGAATCTCTAATAGCTTTTTCTTTTAACTTTTTAAAAAGTCTTGGATTATCGTGTAAACGAACGCTTTCCTTTCCTTTTATATCATAAATAATAGCTGTGAGATTTAATAATCTAGCTGGAACTTGCTTTTCTAAAAACGAATAGTCGAATTTTCTCATCAATGATTGCTCTTTTCTGCTTAAATTATATCACATTTTAGGCAGTAAACAATCTTTTTTAGGCACTATTTGGAAGTTTTAGTGGCTATTAATTAGGAGTAAGCAAATCGTTCTACTCATAGCACCGCAAATATCTTACATTTTCCGGTTTTTTGCGATTTCGTTATGATTTAAATGATAAAAATTTCACAACTGTTTTAATCTACTTTTTAGTCTACTTTTTGGTATACATTTTTAAGATTAAACCGCAAGTTTGGATTAAATAAAACCGCAAGTTTGGCGTAAAAATAACGGCAAGTTCGGCAAAACCAATGGCGAAAAATAACAGCATACTGCCATCACCTATTCTACTTGATATTTATGATTTATTATATGAATATAATAAGTAATAGACACTATCGCTCTTTTAGTTGTAGACTCACTACAGTCTCAACATGGAAAGACCTTGGAAACATATCAACTGGCTGTACAGTTTGAATGTCATAGTCTTTTTTAAGATGTTCTAAGTCTCTTGCTAATGTTGACGGTTCACAAGAAATGTAGACGATTCTAGATGGTTTTATTTTTAATAAGGCATCTAAGAATTCCGGAGTGCTACCTTTTCTAGGTGGATCCATAATGACAACATCAAAGTTAGGAAGATAACGATTAATATAATCAGTGCAATCATCCTCAATAATTTCTATGTTGTTAATGTTATTCAATTTAGCATTATTTCTTCCGTTAATTACCGCGCTTTTAACAACTTCCACGCTAGTGACACGTTTAGCTTTTGTGGCTGCTAATAGTCCAATTGTACACACACCTGCATAAGCATCGAGCACAATATCATTTTTATTAATATTAGCGAGTCTTAGAGCCTCTCCATATAATTTAGAAACTTGAATTGGATTAACTTGGAAGAAACTCTTACTTGAAATATTAAATTTCAAACCAAGTATCTCATCACTTATATAGCCTCTTCCATATAAAACTTTTTCACTTTCACCTAAAATGACGTTTGTGTCTCTTTTATTCACGTTAAAAATAACTGTAGATATCTCAGGATGAAGTGAGGTTAATTCTTTGATGAAATTGCCTCTTCCTGGGAAAGTTTCTTCTTTACTAACAATGACCACCATTACTTCCTTAGTGGATAAGCTAGTTCTAATTAAAACATGCCTAATCGTACCGCTACGATAGTCTTCGTTATATGGATCAACACGATATTTCTCCATTAAAGAAGCAAAATCTTTAAGTATAGGAGCGGCTTCTTTCGCTTCAATATTACATTCTTTTATAGGAATGATTTTATGAGTGTTTGCCTTATAAAACCCATACACAACCCGCTTATTTTCTTTTCCAAAGGGTACTTGAATCTTGTTTCGATAATGGATAGGATCTTCCATTTTAATAACATCATTGACTTTGATGTTTTCAAAATGGCCAATTCTTTTTAAATCTTCTTCAACTTTGTGTTTTTTATATCTTAATTCATATTCATAAGAGGCATTTTGAAATGTACACCCCCCGCAGGCAGTTGAGACTGGACAAAGAGGTTGGATTCTGTCTGGTGATTTGGTGAGTAGTTTAACAATTTTCCCATACGCAACACCTTTTCTTGCGTAAGTTACTTCTATTTCTGCTTCTTCTCCTAATAGCAAAGCGTCAACAAAAATAACCCCATATACGGTTTTAATAACGCCTTTGCCTTCACTTGAAAGGTCAACACACTTCCCTTTGATGATATTTTTATTCGTATTTAATCTTCCTATTCTTCACTTGGAGCACTATAAACTAATTTTGGTGTAAAACCTAATGTTGTTGTGCCAACATCAAAAATTCTACCTTGAAGATAAACGTTTGTTTTTGTTAAATCGCGGTAATCTTCCACTAAGTAAAAAATCAATTCATCATCATTTGTATAATCAAAAACTATGCTTGCGTATTTCATTGCAGAAAGTTGCTCAATTGATTCTGCATCATAAAATGTATTAATAATTTTTTGGAATATTGCATCTTGTCCATTTGCATATGGTCGAGTTGCTACAAATTTATTAGAGTATCCGCTTAATTCTATGAAGGTCGTATATTTTACATATTCACCAAATGTATTTTCGGCCAAAAATTGTTCTTTAAGATTTAAGGATGTCCACTGATTTATATTGATTATTGGTTCGTTGTTATCATCAGTGTTAACCACCTCATAACGTTCACCAAAATACCAACCGTAAACTCCACTTAATGTCAAAAATCCTTCATCAGCATACATCTCTTTATATGTATCGGTTCCACCAACCGTGTATTCTACCGTATAGTTTTTTGAACTTAAGATATTCTTATAGGACTCTTGATAAATTTCCTTATTAGAAAGATTCCCAGACAATACCCATTTGCCATTTTTCTTTACATAATAATTCCATGTTTGTAAATCGATATAAGAATCACCATTATTACCAAGACTCGATGCGGGTTCTCCGCTTCCAGTTAAAACAGAGGATCCATCTTTACCTGGTTCTCCTTGTTGACCCATAATATTTCCAACTTTAGACCAAGAACCACCATTTTTAACAAAAACATCCCATGTTGACACATTAATATATGTATCACCATTATTACCTAGCTCAGTAGATGGATTACTTGTTCCATTTAACAATGACGATCCGTTGGCGCCTTGTATGGATCTTAACCATTCCTCATAAGTCATATCGCCACCACTAGATATGTACAGCTTATAGATATTGTATCTTTCATCATTAACATACGTTGCGTCACCTGACGAATTGTCTTGAGATGGTTTGTCGCCACAAGATGAAAGGCCGAGTGAAAAAATACTAGTTAGTAAAAAGCAAGATATTAATTTTTTGTTCATAATGAACCTCCGTTTGCTTTATCTTCCCCCATTATATTAAAAAGATAATGGTTTTTCTATTCTTTGTAAGAAATGATATAATCTCAATAGTCGAAGGTAATTAATATGAAACGTTCATTATTCTTATCTCTTATCTTGTGTGGCCTATTAACCGTTAGTTGTGGAAGTGAATCACCATCTAATAACGGTAATAGTTCTTCTAATGGTGGTAACAATAATCAAAACGAACCCGCTGATACCGAAGGTGAAGGAGAAGAAGGTTCTTCTGGAGGAGAAGGCAACCAACAAAAAGATACATTAACCATAGAATTTGATTTCAACAACTTCACTTTTGAAGGAAACACTAAAGAATATTCAAATGCTTCTGTTGATGATAATCATATTGATAACGTTATTAAAAATTTCAATTCTTCTTTTGAAGAGGAAGTTATTACTGGAGTGTATACTCCTGATAAAGAATCGGGATTTGTTGGCTTAGAATTAATTGATTTTGAAGGCACAGAATTACCTGATTTAAAAACCTTACAAATAGGTAGTCGTAAACAAAACGGATTTATTGAAATGTCATTCATTTATTCTGTTATCTCAATGAAAGTTACTGCTCAACCATATTACACTTGCTTTATGAATGACTGGGCATTTGATGAACCTGTCTTGGTATACACTGCAGATGTAATTAACGAGGTAGACGAAACTGAAAAAGATTACGCTAAGCTTACAGTTAATAATAAAGAATGGCTTATGGATGGATGTGTTTATGATGAAAACTGGATGGTTACTGGAGCTCCTGAAATCCAAACCAATGAATTTGAAATAAATAGCAACACCATCTCATTAAGTGCAGATACAGCTAATAGAATTTTTGTCCATAAAATTGAACTAACATTTGATACAACTCAATTTGTTTATGAATAAATTTATAAAATCTTTAGAACTTCGTTGGAGTGACCTACTTCTATTAATTGGAGCAGGTTCTTTCGCGTTTTTCATTGGTTTCGGCCAAAATTTTATGGCGGAACTTAACCCGAATAAAACCGCTCTTCCTTCATGGGCAGTGATTATTCTTGGTCTAGTGATGATCGGTGCTTTTATCGGCTATCTTTATTTAGAACTATATGTTCGTAAAGTTAAATATAACCGTTATATCTTATTTACATTTATCTTTTTATTACTTCTTAATGTGATTGTTATATTTGCTACTCCTAGCACTAACTATGTTAGTGTTATAGTTAGAGCCAAATTAACTCCTACTCTCCCAGAAGGAGAAATTGGTGATGCTAAAACCTTAGCGATTAGTGTTTCCACTATTCACAAATTCTTCTTTGCTTTTGAATTATTCGGCACCTTAGCCTTGATATATTCAGCTTTCTTCATTTTCTCTAAAAGAATCAAAAATCTGAAATTCATTGAATATTTAGGTTACGCGGTTTTTGGTATTGGTGTTTTCCTAGCTTTATATAGCTATATCACTGAAGGTAGCAAATATTATCATTTCATTAACTATTTCATAAATAAGCTCAAAGGCACTCCTGAAAGCGTAGATATCATTGAATACACAGTGATGTCTGTCTTCTCACATCGTAACCCACTTGGAATGGCGTATATGCTCTGCATTATCTTTGCCTTTATCAACCATTCCTTCCATAAATATTGGTGGCATTATTTAATCGCTGCTTTCTTCTTTATCAATTTAATCTTCACATTCAATAAGACAGGACTTCTTATCTCATTATTAGTGATTTTGATTTATCTCATCTATCGCTTAATTGTCACCTTTAAAGAACATAAAAAGAGAAACGCAATTACAGCGATATGTGTAGGCACTATTGTTGTAATTGGAGCGTTATTGATCGCTATTCCATATATCACAAAAGGGAGAGTGTTTGGAAAAATTTATGAACTAATTGATGAACTCACCAAAGGTGGATCCAGTTTAGATTATCGTGGATATATTTGGGATAACGCCTATGTACTTCTTCAAAATGGGCGTTGGGTTATTGGCCGAGGCTTTGGAATCATGAATATGCTTCTCAGACCAATGAATTATGCATCTCATGGAGAAGATGTCATCTCCACTCATTCTGGTTATTTAAATAACTTAGCGGAAGGCGGAATCCTCTATTTAGCTTCCTTTATCATCCTTATCGGTTATGTTAGTTATATCGCTTATAAATCATTTAGAAAAGAACGTGATTTAACCATCTCTATTTATTTAGGAGTCTTGGTCTTCGTTTTATACACTTTTGTGGAAACAAATCATTATCTAGCTTACTTATTCATGTTCCCAATATTTGTTTTATATCACAACCAAATAGAACAGAAAGAATAAAAAATCTAATCTTATAATGAGCGTCTTCTAGTAGACGCCTTTTTTAGTAAATAAAAAGCGACCACCGAAGTGATCGCTCAATATATGTTTTGGCTGAAAGATTATTTCTTTCTTGGGCTCTTAATTGCGGCTTGAGCAGCAGCAAGACGAGCGACAGGAACACGGAATGGTGAACAGGAGACATAATCTAAGCCTGCATCATGGTAGAATTGGATGGAATTTGGTTCTCCACCAGTTTCACCACAAACACCAACGTGTAAGTCTGGTCTAGTAGATCTACCTTCTTTAACAGAAAGTTTGATGAGTCTGCCAACACCAGCTTGATCAAGAGTCTTGAATGGATCTTCTTCAAAAATCTTGTTGGAATAATAATCTGGTAAGAATTTGGAAGCATCATCACGGCTGAAACCAAATGTTAATTGGGTTAAGTCGTTTGTACCAAATGAGAAGAATTCAGCTTCTTTAGCGATTTCATCACTAAGGAGAGCAGCACGTGGAATTTCAATCATGGTGCCAACATGATATTTCATGTTAACTCCAGCGGCTTTGATAACTTCATCAGCAGTCTTGACAACGATTGCCTTAACGAATTTGAATTCTTTGAGATCCAAGGTTAATGGAATCATGATTTCTGGTTCGATGTGTAAACCTTTTCTAGCGTTGACTGCAATAGCGGCCTTGATAATCGCTCTTGTTTGCATTTCGCCAATTTCTGGATAGGAGACGTCTAAACGGCAGCCTCTATGACCCATCATTGGGTTGAATTCGTGCAATTCTTCGATTCTCTTATGAATGTATGCGACAGTTTTGCCTGTAGCTTTTGCTAATTCGGCAATCTTATCTTCTTCTTGTGGTAAGAATTCATGTAGAGGTGGATCGAGTAAACGAACGTTGACATTGAGTTCGCCCATTTCTTCAAATAAACCTTCAAAGTCTTTTTGTTGTAATGGTTCGATTTCCGCTAAAGCGGCAACTCTTTCTTCTTTATTGTCAGCAAGAATCATCTTTCTG
>CADBUF010000008.1 GCA_902797795.1 uncultured Erysipelotrichaceae bacterium | reverse complement strand
TTAATTGGCCATTCCTCTTCGATTTTAGGGTTGAGCATATAGTCAATTCTGAACCATGTGATTGCTCTATATTTTTCTCTATAATTGCAGATTAAAAAATAACGTCCACTACTATTGACTGAATAATAGGGAGACACAATATATTGATATCCATCCATTTTGGTGTATGGTTTTCCATTTTCATCATACGTTAGATATTGGAAAGATATTCTCTTGCCTCTTCTTTTGGCTTCTTCGATAAGTTCTAAAGTATAAAATAGCGTTTTATTTTCAGAACGATTTATTTCACTACTTTTATAGATATAGTTATATTCTTTTCTTTGATATCTGCTCAAACAAGAATTAAGTTTCTTGGATAATTCAGCAGCTTGCTTAGCGCTTAATGATTTTGAAGAAAATAAAGCGTCAGTAATATAACGAATCTCACTATTATCAAAGTCACGTGATAATAGAGCATATCCACCTCTAGGAGACTTGTTTATGTCATAATCAAGTTCTTGTAAGAGTGAGATAGAAAAAGCAACTGATTTGCGTTCTAGTTCAATACCGTATAATTCATCAACTTTATCGATGATATCTTGCTGTGTTAGAAAATGATCTTCATCAGAATATTCTTGAAGAACTTTTAGTATCAATATGATTGATGCTTTTTTATTTTCAATCATTGTCATTATTATAACTCCATATTAAAGACACTATATGGGTGAATTTCAAATCTATAAGGAAACGTCTTGATTTCTTCCTTTGCTTTTAGCCATATTTTCTTTGCCGTGTTTTCATTTTTAGGCACGCCAAATCCCTCTATATAAAATCTTACTAATAATGCGCTTGCCGAATCATAAGAGACTCTTTCTAGAAGCGATAATTGAACATATTTTATCGCCTTGTTTGGATCAAGTTTATGTTTGTAGTAATAATAAGCAAGAAAATAATAACTGGTTAAATAGTGTGTTTGCCAAGCTGTTTCAACAGGATGAGAATAATATTTTTCTTCAATCGAATTAATATTGATAGTTTCATCTCTCCTTATAACTTCAGCTAGATAATCACAAATTGCAATGTAAGTATATTGAGGAACCTCGTCCATAATTTTTAATAAGTCTTCTTGTGATGGATTCCCGGTTTCACTATTACATGGATACTTTATTATTTTAGGGTCGTACCACATAAATTTATACCTCCTCAGGCCCCACTTTTTTAAGTGCCTTCTTTTTATTGATTCTTTTATCGTACTGTTCGCAGTCTTTAATCATTTCTTCTTTTTCATCTATATTTGATAGTTAGGGAGTTGTCTTAAAATTCCCCTGATTTTTTCAATTTTGTGTCTCCCTTTTCTTGTTTTATCTGCTCCAGCAGAATATAAGCATCCAAGCTGATAATCATACGCTGTTCTGTTTTTTTGCTTGATTCCTATCTTTAACCAGTATTTGAATGGTTGTTTAGCTTCTTCAATGAATTGACATGCAAAAGCAAACAAAGTCACCGCCAAACCAGCAATGTTATATTCAAATTCCATTGTTAAATATGAAATCACTTGAACCAATGCACCAAATTGCTCAAACGTTAAATCATCGCCAAAGGTAATATTATCAATTAGTTTCTTTACTCCACGATAGTTAAACCCAATATGACCATCTGGATATTTAGTGTAGTAATCAAATTTCTTTTGGCAATTCCATCTTTCAATCATTGAGTCGATTACTTCAACAGCTTTATCAGTTTTTACTTCACCAAGAAATAGTCCACACTTTTTACAGTATTCAGAGTATTTAATTCCTTTAGAATTTTTGCTAATGCAAATTGGACATTTATCTTTCATTTCTATCCACCTCACAACAATATGTTATAAAAAATCATGTCCCTTTTTTCGTACATTATTCAAATTGCAATCAACAATGAAAAAGCCCTGATTTCTCAGGACTTCATCACTTTGAATTTTGTCTATATTTACCCATTTCCTTATCGTTAAGGTTTATGGGTAGCTATGGTTGTCTGAGGTCAGTTATTCAATTTGGTCTAAAAATCTCCATTCACAATTATGTCGTGTTTAAGCCTGTTCGCGAATAAGAAAAAACCGAGCTTTTACACCCGGTCTTATAGTTGCTTTTACATATATTCGCTATTCTTGAATTTCATACATAATTTTCTAATCAGTTTAGTTATTGTCTTTTCATCTTCGTTTCCATATTCAGATACAAAATCTTCCAAGAAATCGACACCATAAGTTGAATTGATTGAATATTGATCTTCCTTATCATAAAAACTTACTAGAAAATTCGTATAGTTTTGGAAATTTAATGGAATCCAACCACGATTAAGCAAAGCTTCTGTACTTCCGTTCTTTAACAAATATAAAATTCTCTTATTAATCAAGTCTTTATACTCGTTTGTTTTTTCATACTTAGGATAACTTTCAAATAAACAATAATGAATGTTCGCCATACAGTATCCAAATTCAACTGTATGAAATCCTTTCGACCTTTGGGTTCTACCAACAGCTTTGTAATCTTCGTCGCTTGGTACTTCTCCGCGGTTTTGAATATCACGAATTTTTGCAAGGGCTTTATAATATGGATTCGATAAATCACATTCACCCCTCTCCATAAAGCTCATGGATGAAAACATGTAATCTTCTTTTTTAATCTTCATCTTTTTTTATTCCTTTCTGTCATTTAAGACACTGCTATTATGAATCTTTTATAGCTTTAAATGGTCGCGTTCAGAGAGACAAAAAACTTACTCGCTAATAAATTGCTTACTTTAGTAACAAACGCGCGACAATGGGCTCCAAAAGCAAGAAAAAAGGCTGCCTATGGAGGATTAAGACAGCCAGTTAAGTGATGTGAGAGATAAAAAGAAGGATTGAATGAAAAATTAAATGTTAATGAATTCTGTTTGTAATAATTGATACTCTCACACCTTCAATTACTAAGATCGTAAGCACTATTAGGGAGAATAACCACCACCTTTGTTCCCTTCAGCTTACGTCACTATTATGGAGTATAAATGAATTTATTTGGTCGCTTTGCTAGAGACATAATGACCATATTCATCGCACCAAAATTTCCAATCAGATAATTCATTTGGATTAAACGGTACATCTGTTGCTACTTCCCTGGCTTCATACACAGTTTTCTTGCCAGTTACAGTATCAAAAACAGAAATCAAATATGGACTTACTTCGGCCGGCTTAATCCTCACGCATTTACCATCATTATTGATATAAAAATCTAAAGGTATTTGTTTGGTAAATTTTGTAATTAAAAAGCCATTACCATTATCAATAAATAAGCTTGGTTGCATAACAGGTCCATTATCACCACAATGAATCATATCTCTATACATATGATCATCCATGATAAAGAACCCTCCTTCATCAAGACCTGCTTCTAAAGTCTCAGTAACATCAATTCTTTTCTTATAGGCTTTGTTCATAACTTTTCTCCTTTCTGCCCTTAAGACAGCACTATTATGTATTATTTAGAAATCGATGTGGTCTCTCGTAAGGCGACATTAAAAACAACAAAAATCAAAAGCCTAATAAGACAAAAATACAAACACTACCCCATTATAGTCTACGCTGTCCGGTCATGCTTTTTGTTACCCGCCGAGAGACAATTAAAGCAACAAAAAAGACCTACTTGAAGGTAGATCTCTTTATGCCTTATGTGTGTCCTAATCAGATGGAAGTTTTTAGCCAGCTTCGGATAACTGACTTTGGACAACGACAGTAGCGGACATTTATGGTGGATCCGACGAGGCTCGAACTCGCTACCTCATCGTTGCGAACGATGCGCTCTCCCAGGTGAGCTACGGACCCAAGCGAATTATATAATAAGTAAAATTGAGATTTATTTCAATAAATAAGGAGATAATTATTTTGAGTTCTTTTCTTGTTCGAACAAAGATAAAACGTATAATGGTGATTCTCCATATAATCCAGTATCTTCATCATCAATAAGTTTTATTACATTTGAATTATATAATTCATCTCTCGCATCTTTTAAAGAAAGACTATATTGGGATGCGATAAGTTCAACTACTTTGTCAATTAATAGTGTTTTAGCTAAAATGTGTTCCATTATTTAATTTCGTATCCTTCAATAAATCTTAACCCCTGAAGAGACTTAATAGAGCAAAACGCAATTTGGGAATTAATTTGTTGAAATTTAAGCCTTTCTAAAGCATCTTCTTTTTTAATTATTCCGCTTATAACAAAAAGTATTGTTTCACCAACTGAATCGTCAGCGATTTTCCCACTCACAATATCATAATTATGATGGTATTTAATATCACTGCGACACCTTATGACCAAATCAAGCCATTCTAAGTCGGCTTCTTCAAATTTTTTATACTCTAATCCGTCAGCGTTCTCGTTCCATTCAAATACACTGACAAAGGCTTTTTCACTCTTTGTCATTTTTTGTTTTCTTTTAGCCATACGTTCTGCTTGTTCTTTTATAGGGGTGAGGTAAAAAGCAAAACCAAAATCGCGTCCTTTTTCAGACGTTATAATCGTAGGTCTATCAACAATAACAGTAGAACCATGGTATAAAATCATGCACTAGCTCCTTCTACAATCGCACCAATATAGTCATTCAAATATTCAAATGAAAATCCATGTAAATCTTCATAGTCGTTTGTTAAATCATCAATAACACCACTTCTAGACATTTGTTCATATGCTTCTTGACTAGATAAGTTTCTACTATATGCATATTGCTCAATACACATAATTACAAAACGATTGATTTTTTTGTCGTTTGCTAAATTAATACGAGTCGCTCTATTTCTACTAGATAATGATTCGTCTTCTATATCAAAAGACAATCCTAATACATCAAAAAGTTTTAAAACGACAACAATTGAAGGATTGCCTGTTCCATTTTCTATTGAAGACAATGTTGCTCTTGTAATTTGGCATTCTCTAGCAACATCTTCCATTCTTAGATTAAGAGACAATCTTTTATTTTTAATAACACGTCCAATTTCAATGAGTTTTTCCATACTTTCATTGTAAGTATTTAAAAGATAATGTCAAATATTTTTTACGTTATCTTTATGTAAAAGAAAAGAAGACCACGCTTTATGATCTTCGTTTTCTATATTATCAATAAATTTATTTTTGTTTTTGCTCAATAACATCAAGTGGCTTTTTATTTTCATCTTTGTTAAAGAGAGTGAATAACAAAGAATATAAGCCATACACCGCTACTAGGATACCAACAACAATCCAGAAGGCGTTCTTGAATTCATTAACAAATGCATATAATAGACCAAATAAAACAAATAAGAAGCCAATAGTGATTTGTCCTGCTCCTAAGAAGGCATTAAATTTAACCGCAGTAAATACGCCATAAAGGAGTAACGCTCCGCCAGCAGCGATCATGAGTAACACAAACAATTTAATAATCAAACTAAAGTCTAAACCTAAAGGTGCTTCTTTTGAGATAAGTAAACCAATACCTACTACAAGTAAGGCTCCTCCAGCGAATAAACCACTTAAAGTTAATACTTTGATTTTAAGTAGCGCGAATAGTTCCACTAAAAGTAATACAGAACCGGCGACGACAAACATAATGCCAAAATAGGTATCCATTGCTCCTTCTTTATAAACTGCGACAAGAACACCAATGACAATGATCGCGATTGATTCTAAAATGGTTAAAAATTTCTTCCCTTTCATTTATACATATTTCCTTTCTTTTATTATTCAATATTTTCGTTACTGTTCTTTTTGTTTTGGGCTAATTCTCTTAATACCGGAACAAGAGCAGTCACTATTAATTCAATAATTAACAAATAGATATGAGTTTTTGCGTGATGTTCACCAGGGGTCACCATTAATAAGATGGAGAAAGTAATGGCAACTAGTGATTCAACCGCACTAATAACCGCAGCTAATCCTTTAACTTCTCCAGAAGTGATTTCATATATTTCTACTGCTTCTCTTAATATTGACCATAATGCCCATATTACACATACAGATGTATAGTCTCTAATCGAACACAAAACGATAATCCCAATCATCGCTTCAATTAAGCCAAAGATAAACCAAAATTTAGTGTATGCAGCCTTTTTAAAGACAATAGTGAACACTAATGTTTCTTCTGCACCATATAGAAGAATTAAAGAACCAACTAAATAATGAAGGTTCATTAATAAATCTTTCCTAAAAACAAATACTAGAGAAGAGAAAACGATAAAAATCGCAAGTTTAATAAAATGATAAATTTTCATATTATTCAAATAAGACTAAGCAAGCTGCTCCTATTTTACCAGAATCATATCCTAAAGAAGAAATAACAATATCAACTTCAGGAGATCCTTTCATTCCATAATGATGTTTAGCTAGATATTTCTTTACTCTAGAAATGAGATATTCACCTTCATTAGCAACTCCACCCGAAAGGATAATTGCTTCAGGTCTAAAGATATTGCAGTAATTGAGTAAGCCTTCACCTAAATAAGAGATATAATTATTCACTAATTTCTTTCCGTATTTATCTCCTCGTTTAGCCGCCATAAAAGCATTTCTCGCGTCCACTCCATTTAATTCTTTTTCAATCACCGTTAATAAAGATTCTGGATGACGTTTCATCATCGCTTTTGTATCTTTGATTAAAGCAGTTGCAGAAGCATAGGCTTCAAAACATCCTTTTCTTCCGCATCCACATTCTCTTCCGTTCATCTTAATAATCATGTGACCAAGTTCCGCGCCTTGATGAAGATGCCCGTCAAATAGTTTGCCGTTAATGATAACTCCTCCACCAACACCAGTGCCTAAGGTAATCATGATTAAGTCTTTATATTTATGACCACTACCAAATTTCGCTTCTCCTAAAGCCGCAACATTCGCGTCGTTATTGAGTTTGACTGGGATACCTACATGTTTTTCAATTTCTTTTTTTAGATTATGATTATTCCAACTTGGTAAATTTGGTGATTCAATAATTAATCCTTCATCCATATCCATGATTCCAGGATTACCGATACCAATACCTTTGATCTTTCCTTCTAAATGGTTATCTTTGATTTCTTTGTTTATTAAATCAGAGAGTTTTTTGATTTCCACTTCAAAAGGAGAATCTTTACTAACCTTTAAAGAGAAACGATGTAATATCTCACCTTTATCAGTAACAAAAGCACCTTTAATGGATGTGCCACCTATATCAATTCCAATAGCGATCATAACTATATATATCCTTATTAAAAATTATAAATAAAGGGACATCCCTTTTCAATAAGGATATCCCTAATTAATATTTTAAATATTATGACGATTAATTATGTTTTTTCTTCTTAATGGCAAGAAGGACACCTAAGGATAAAACAGTGGCAGAAGAGATAGCAATAACGATAATGATTAAACTGTTATTTGATTCAAAGTTAACAGAGGTCACGTTATTGGTTGGAATTGGATCTGGGTTTCTTAACATAAAGTCAGAATATTTGTCTTTACCATATTTCCCAACAATAAGATCATATCTCGCTAAAGCTTGTTCAATATTATTACCAGTCTTAGAAGCAACACCTAGGCGGAATTCTTCTTTTTCTACTGATGTTAATTCATTATAAGCACTAGCTAATAAAGCCCATGACCACTTGATTTCTCCTTCTTTAATGTTGAAGTCTGGTTCATTTTCACCAGTAGCATCACATTTAATAGCGCCTAAGAATGTTTGTGCATATTCATCAGCGTGATCTGATGTCTTTAATCTATAAAGTTTAACAGTTCCGGATGTGTAATATCTAAATCTGCCCTCTTCATCAGTATTGAATGTAAGTTTTCTACCACCAGAACCAGCGATTTGAACAGAACCACTACTGAACGATAATGTATTCACAAGTGGGGTGTCAGATGCGGTTAAGCCATTGTTAGAACCACTTGCCCAGCCAATATATTTGCCTGATTTGCCCCGAATAGAATATCCACCGGTAACTTGCGCAAATGTCCACTCAAGTTCTTGACCAGAATTAATGACATCATTTGCATCTGAAGTAACTTCTTTGTGATTTCCTAAAATATCAAGTAACTCTAATCCGCCATTAAATGCATATTTAGATTCATCTTTTGTTCCAACGATTAAGTAATTGCCAGACCAATCTGATGGCTCGCTAGTTACTAATTCGTAATCAGCCAAGGCATATACATAAACGTGATAAGTAGCACTAACAGTTTTTTCATCTTCAGTATATTCAACTTCTTCTTCCCATCCAGGAACATCGTTTGCAACAAATACATATGCATCTTCTAAAGTTTGAGAGACTTGAGAAGTAACATCTTTAAAGTTTGCAGTACTTTCATCTTCTCCATCATATGCAGTAACAGCAAATCCGGCTGAACTATATGCTTCACCAACGTGATAAACGACGTTTGGTAAGCCAGTAATAGAAATGTGGTCTAAAGTTCCAAAGTCAGATAATGGTGTAAGAGAAATATAAATACTGGTTAATCCACATCCTTTATTAGAAGTTCCGCCTGCGTTCAAAGTAACAGTAAATACTGTGTCGTTTAAATTAGATGTTGATAACGTATCTTTTGTTCCAATTGTTGCACTATCAAGAGGAGAACCTGTGTTTGTATCACCCTTAAATAATTTTAAAGAAGGCGTGTTTGATCCTCTTTGTTCGAATGTTACAAGAACATCAACGATTTTATAACCTGTTTCAGTAAGAGTAAATGTAATCATTTTTGCATCAGCGTTTGTATTACCACAAATATATGGCCTATCAGAGCCTACTCCAGATGATTGAATATTAGCTCTACTAAGATATACTGTAGCTCCGAAATCACCAGATGCTTCTGTTTTACCATTTATTGTTCGTGGTCCGTATGTTGTTCCCCAACCCCACGCTTTTATAAAGCTATAAGTTGTATCCATAGGAGCAACTTCAAAATTAACTGTAATGGTTGTCGCAGCATTAAAGCTAATTGTGTCACCAGGATTCTTATCTACTCCACCAACAGTGTAGTTCTTAAATCTATATCCACTAGCAGCAGAAATTCCTTCGAGTTCACTAAACGCTAGGAGTTGATAATTTTCTCCAGGTTGTAATCCGTGACTGAATGTACCACTTCCGTGTTCACCGGCAGAATAAGAAACATCATATGCATCTACCCATTGAGCAAAGAATGTGACATCACTAGAAACATTATAAGATCCGCCAGCAGGAATTAAATCGCCAGCGTTACTTGCTTTCCATCCACTAAATGCTTTGTCAGATGGGGCAATAAACCCAGAAGCAGGTAACGTATAATTACCACTAACATCAGATACTGAGCTCATCTCACCAGTACCACCATTGCCATTAAATGAAACAGTATACGTTTCAGTGGCAGCAGCTTCATAAATGTTCATGAATTTATATGAAGATTCATTGGATAATGCATATCCACCAAAGTTTGTACCATTGCAAAGCATTCCACGCGAATTCTCGGTGGTACCGTTGACCGCTTTAAAAGTCCAATGATCTTGAGTACTACTTGAATAAGTTAATTTCCACTTATAAGTTGTGCTATCTCCATAGGCTAAGTTTGTACCAGAGCTACCACCATTAGAATGGTAAATGTATTTAGAACCATCTCCAATTAGCCAATAATCTCCACTTTTTGTAAACGTCCATAAGAAACCAGAACCATCATTAGGAACACTTGCAATTGTGGTTCCAGCAACCTTACCACTACTGAGTGTTGGGTTGGTTGGCAAAGCATAGCCATTATTGTTTCCAACAATCACGTATTTGTTACCACTAACAAGTTCAGTTACTTGTGTTAAATGTGTACCAATTGTTGCAGCTTCAACAGGAGCAGGTTCTTTACTGTTGTCACTACTACTAACAGCAACTCCAACTCCGACTGCCATCGCTAGTCCAACGCTTAACGCGGCAATCTTTGAAAAAAGTTTGTTCATTTTTTCTTTTCCTTTCCGCCCTTACGATAAAGAGCAAGGTTGAACAAATAATATAAAACAACTAAATATTCTAACTAAAATAAATGTCTAGATTATCAATTGTGAAGTAAATTTGTTCTTTTATATCTTAACTTTATATGTAGATATAAGCAACAAGTAATTAAAACCAAAAAGACTAAGGATTTCGGGCTCTATCAATTCTAAGGTGGGATGAAAAAAATCTCTTTCCACTCCAAAATTTATAGATATTGAGTTTTTTAAGAAAAGACCTCTT
>CADBUF010000007.1 GCA_902797795.1 uncultured Erysipelotrichaceae bacterium | reverse complement strand
CATGCCGTTATAACCAATAGAAATAACTTTGTTATCTGGACTAACGATAACCGCACCAACTTTGGTGTTAGGGTCCTTACTTCTTAATGCAGATAAAACTGCAATACCCATAAAATATTCGTCCCAAGAAATATTGTCGTATTTTTTCATGCTTTCTATTGTAGCAAAATATTTGCTCAATAGGTATAATCTTTCTATGGAATTTGTATCAATCAATAAACTTTCATTATTAGATTATCCTGAAAAGGTAAGTTGCATTCTTTATACACCTACTTGTAATTTTATGTGTCCATATTGTCATAACTGGCAAACTTTAATCGAAGAAAAACTTCCTCCTCTTAATTTTGAAGATATTTTAGATTTTCTTAAAAAACGTGTCGGTGTTCTTGATGGAGTGGTTATTTCTGGAGGTGAACCAACTTTGATGGACGACCTTCCTGAAAAGATCAAAAAGATTAAAGAACTCGGCTATTTTGTGAAATTGGACACGAATGGTTCTTCACCAGATATGCTCAGAAATCTTATTGATAGTAAGCTAATTGATTACTGTGCAATGGATATCAAACACTCATTTGATAAGTATTATGATGTGATTGTTAATCGTCATATTAACCTTGATGATATAAAAGAATCAATCGAGATTCTCTCTATGGGAAAAATTGATTACGAATTTAGGATTACTCTTGTCAAAGAGTATCATGATGAAGAATCTATCTATAAAATTGGCAAACTATTAGAAGGATCTCCTAAATTATATTTACAAAAATACGTGCTTTCAGATGGTGTTAGAGAAAAAAACCTCCATGCGGTTGATGAAGGTTTAGCAAATAAGTTTGTCGAAATATTATCTCAATATATTGATGATGTAGAATTACGTGGCTATTAAGTGGTCACGTTTTTATTTGAACATTTTCATTATTTCTTCGTGAGTAAAAGTTTTTTCTAATCCGTTTTCATATCGATCAAGTAAACGGTCAGTGGTGGTAATATCATGTTCGTCTTCAATTTGTTCAAAGAATGCATTCTTCATGGCATTAGATAAAGATAGACCATTTTTATTGGTGAAGTTTTCTGCAATGATTTTTTCTTCTTTGTTTAAATATACGGATACATTCATTTTTCTTGCCCCTATCTTATTTTCTAATATGCTAGAAAAAAAGAAAACTTCTTTTTACAGAAGCTTTCATTTTAGAAGTTTTTATTGATATATTTGACTGCGCTCATGGCAGCGGTAGCGCCATCACTACACGCGGTGATAACTTGTTTATTTTCTTTTAATCTTGTATCTCCAGCAGCAAATAGTCCTGGTATTTCAGTTTCCATCACTTCGTTAGTAACAATAAATCCTTTTTCTAATTTCAATAAATTAGACAAGAACTCATTTTGTGGTACCTGGCCAATCGCGATAAATAGGTTTTCGGTATCGTAGTGGACTTTTTCTTTGGTGATTGTGTCTTCAAGGTCAATTGATTCTAGTTTCTCTTTTCCGTTAATTGATTGAAGAGATAAGTTGTGTCTAATATCAATGTTTTCAGTCTCCATTACTCGATCAATTAATATTTGATCACCAAATAAACGATCAAAGAGTGTTAACATGTGTACTTTTGGACAATATCCGGAAAGTAATAAAGCATATTGAAGTGCGGTGTTCGCGTCGCCAATAAGATAAATCTCTTTACCTTTATAAAATGGTCCATCACAAACTGCACAGTAGGAGATACCTTTTCCAGTTAATTCTTCTTCGTTTGGCAAACCCATTTTGCGAGGTTTAACTCCGTTAGCGACAATAACCGCCTTAGCTTCATATTCGTTATAATCGGATTTGATAAGGAAGTGTTTGTCGACCTTTTTAACGCTTCTAACATCTTCTAGTTCGAAGTCCGCACCTAAAGAAGTGATTTGCTCAAAAAGTTTATCACTCCATTCGCTTCCAGAGATTGATTCAATAGTGGGAAAATTTTCTAGACGTGGAGAAGTTGCAATCTGTCCTCCAAATCCCTCTTTTTCAAGCACAATTACTGATTTATTTGCTCTTAAAGCGTATAGGGCCGCGCTCATTCCAGCAGGGCCGCCTCCAATAACGACAATATCGTAATTAGTCATATTATTTTAAACTTTCAATGTAACCTTTAATGTTGGAGGCATTTTCAAAACTAAGATTTTTGTCTCCATCTGGCACGAGTAATGTTGGCGCTTTTCTAACATTATATGAATTTGTTAATTCAACGTTTTCTTCAGCGTCAACCCATTTGTATTTGACGCCAGCTTTTTCAAGCAACATTTTCGCCATCTTACAATTTGGGCAAGTTTTAGTTCCAAAAAGTAAGGTTTCACTTAATGTTTTAACAGCCTCATTACATGCTTCTTCTCCACCTAGAACACCATGAGTGAGCTTAGAGTGTTTGATATCGTATGTTTTACGATTTAAGAATTCTTCGCTCTTACCATCGTTCCAGTTTTGAATTGGACGATAGTAACCAGTAATACGGGAATAGACTTCAGTTCTACTTCCACATTTTGGACAGGTGTATTGTTCGCCAGTGATATAGCCATGTTCTTTACATACAGAGTATGTAGGAGACATTGTGTAATATGGTAAGTGATAATTTTCGGCAATCTTTCTAACAAGATTCATACAGCTCTTCCAGTTTGGTAATTTTTCACCTAAGAAAGCGTGGAAAACGGTACCAGATGTATAAAGAGTTTGCAATTCATCTTGGATATCTAAAGCTGTGAAAATATCGTCAGTGAATCCAACTGGTAAGTGAGAAGAGTTAGTGTAATATGGAGTCCTTCCTTCTTCGCTTGCAGTAATGATATCTGGATATTTTTCTTTATCGTGTTTTGCTAATCGATACGCAGTGGATTCTGCTGGTGTAGCTTCTAAGTTATATAAGTCACCATAAAGCTCTTGATAATCAGAGAGTTTGTTTCTCATGTGGTTAAGAACTTCTTTAGTGAATTCTTGAGCTTCCTTGTTAGTTAAATCTTTTTTGATCCATCTAGCGTTTAAACAAGCTTCATTCATACCAACTAAACCGATAGTGGAGAAGTGGTTATTAAATGTTCCTAAATATCTCTTGGTGTATGGATATAATCCAGCGTCTAAGAGTTTAGTGATGGTATTTCTTTTTACTTTTAAGCTTCTAGCAGCGATATCCATAATTTTGTCAAGGCGGGCGTAGAAGTCTTCTTTATCGACCGCTAAATAGGCAATACGTGGCATATTGATGGTGACAACACCAACAGAGCCAGTGGATTCACCGCTTCCAAAGAAACCACCTGATTTCTTACGTAGTTCACGTAAGTCAAGTCTTAAACGGCAGCACATACTTCTAACGTCACTAGGTTCCATATCTGAATTAATATAGTTAGAGAAATATGGCGTTCCGTATTTGGCAGTCATTTCAAATAATAATTTGTTATTTTCAGTTTCAGACCAGTCAAATGTACGAGTAATGGAATAAGTTGGGATTGGATATTGGAATCCTCTTCCGTTAGCGTCACCTTCAATCATG
>CADBUF010000006.1 GCA_902797795.1 uncultured Erysipelotrichaceae bacterium | reverse complement strand
TTTTTCAGCTTCATACATACGGTTATTATATGTTTCTTCATCAATTGAACATTCACGATTATTATGTGTTCCACTTTTTAAAGTGTATGCTGCCATAACAATAGAATAATCATCTCTAACTTTGTTTAACCATTTTATTCTTTCTTCAGTTACACGTTTGTTATATGATTCTTTTCTAAATTTATGTAATTCAACACAGATTGTTATAACTGAAACAACTAATGAAACTGCAACACTACAAATTGTAATGATGTTGTTAGTGCTCATCCTTCATACCCCCATACGACAGCTCCGCCATCATAGTTCCAAGAATATGACCAGCCTGATGGACTTGATTCAGCTTCGCAATAGATAATTGTTGAAGAACAACCACTAAAAGCACCACCGGAAATTGAAGTGACGCTGCTTGGGATAATGATTGAAGTTAGAGATTTGCAGTTTCTAAAGGTATCAAAGCCAATTGAGGTAACGCTGTTAGGAATATTAACCGAGGTGAGGGAAGAACAACCATAAAAGGCTTCATTTCGAATTGAGGTGACACTATTAGGGATGACGATTGAGGTGAGGGAAGAACATTCTTTAAAGGCTGAATTAGAAATTGAGGTAACACCATCTGGGATAACGATTGAAGTAATTTTTTTCTTGTGTTTAGAATTTTGAAATATTGATATATTAACATTTGTTACTAAATAACCATCAATTTCTGAAGAAGGGTTAAAACTGACGATGTTTTCATCAAATTCATCTACCATAGCAGTCTTAATACCAGATGATTCAAACAAAACATAGATGTATCCATCTTGTTCCACTGTATTTTGATAACTCCAGTAAACATTACTAGACCCCCCGTACCAATAATATAGCCATCCAGATGGCTTTGATTCAACTTCACAATAAACGGTCGGTGAGCAACGATCGAAAGCATAGCTGCCAATTGAAGTGACACTATCAGGGATGACTATTGAAGTGAGAGAAGAACATCCACCAAAAGCATAGCCGCCAATTGAAGTGACACTATCAGGGATATTTATCGAGGTGAGAGAAGAACATCCATCAAAAGCAGAGCCGCCAATTGAAGTGACACTATCAGGGATGACGATTGAGGTGAGGGAAGAACATTCTTTAAAGGCTGATTTAGAAATTGAAGTGACACTATTAGGGATGTTAATTGAGGTGAGAGAACTACAATTGTAGAAAGCAGCGACATCAATTGTATTAACACTATCAGGGATATTTATCGAGGTGAGAGATCTACAATAACGGAAGGCATTAGAACCAATTGAGGTGATGCTATCAGGGATTATAATTGAGGTGAGGGAATAGCATTTTTCAAAGGCATTAGAACCAATTGAGGTGGCACCATCAGGAATAATAACTTTGAAGGCAGATTTATCACAACTTTTTACAACATTATTTTCAATAATTAAAGGTGAATTCCATTTCGCTACTAAAAGACCACCAGAGTTCGAATATGTCCATGTCCCAGATTGAGGAATTTTAACATCATTTAAATACCATCCATCAAACAAATAGAATTCACTTGTTGGAATTGGTAATTCATACTCGTCTTCCCAACCAATAACCATTGAATTAACTTCACAAGTTCCGTCGCCTGCGTCAAACACATAAGTATTTGTAATATTTGTCCACTTCGCAGTAAACGATTTGCTTCCCGAGAATTTCCATGTTGCATTATTTGAGGTTTTTGTATCTCCATCATACCAACCTAAGAATATGTAATTAAGTCTTGTTGGGATTGGAAGAGAATAAGAAGAATCATAAATAACAGTTATGGATGTTGAATCAACGCTACCACCGTTAGGATCTAACGAAACAGTATATGAATTAGCATCCCACACTGCATAAAGGGTCACATCAGACGCGGTTCTATAAATACCATTATTCCAAATATTATCGATGGAATCTTTCCAACATGAAAATGTGTAGCCAGCTTGTTCTAAATCTGGCAAAGAATACTCATGGTCATAAGTAACATTAATAGAATCAACAGCATGACCATGTTTACTATCAACAAAGCTGATTGTGTATTCGTTATATTCAAAATCAGCATATAAGTCAGTATCTTCAGAAACTACGTATCCAAAAAACTTCCATGATTCATGAATTGAGCCATCCAAGTAATACCAATCGTTAATTGTGTATCCAGCAGTTTCTTCTGATGTAGGTCTAGAAACTTTGGTATTAACCAAAACTTCTCTAGTAGCCACGATTTCATCGTCAACATGGAATCTTACTGTACAAGTTTGATTATCTTTTAAATGACCGGCATTAGACTCGGTTCCATTAGAATATTCAATAATTAAATCACCATTTCCATCAATGTGTGTTCCAACAATAGAAACACCTTGTTCACCTTGGATACCCTGTTCGCCTTGATCGCCCTTTGGACCTTGAGCTAATGTGGATGTTTTTTCTCCATCAACCACCCAATATCCATCATCACTAATGGTAATAACAGGAGTGTGACCATCAGCACCAGGAACACCTTGGATGCCTTGTTCACCTTGAGGGCCTTGAGGTCCAGTAGCACCATCACTACCATTTTGTCCATTTGTAACAGTAAAGGTTGATGTATGACCATCAGAATATGTAATTGTGTATGTATCTACCAGGCCTTCTGAATCTGTTTTAACAATAGAAACAACAGAAACGCCGTCTTTTCCAGGTTCGCCTTGAGGACCTTGGGCAGGAATATATGTGTCGTATGCAATATAAGTATTGTTAGATGGGTCCCAAGAAACACACCACCAATTGCCATTAGTACCAATGAATGGAGAAATTGCATCTACGCCTTGAGCGCGCACACCAGTATCAGTGTAACTAATCCACCAGTTTCCGTTTTCACCAATATATGGAGAATAACCATCCTGACCATCAGTACCTGAAGTGCCATCAACACCGTTAGTAACATTATATTTAAAAGTAGAACCGTCACTAAAGGTGATTGTATACGTATCTACATTCATGTATGAAGATGTTAAATTAATAGAAACAATTGAAATACCATCTTTACCTGGTTCACCTTGAGTACCTTGCTCTCCTTGTGGGCCTTGTGGGCCGGTTTCACCATGAACACCTTGTTCGCCAGTGGCACCATCATGTCCAATAGCAACATAACCGGTATCGTTATCACCGATCCACCAGTTTCCGTTTTCACCAATATATGGAGTTAATCCGTCATTACCATTTTGTCCTGGTTCACCTTGTGGACCTTGAGCACCAGTTTCACCTTGAATGCCTTGTTCACCTTGGGCACCTTTAATATTTCCACTTAAAACCCAACCAGATTCCTCTTTAACATAGAAATCCCAGTTTTCTAGATTTATATATGAGTCTCCAACCATGCCTAAAGATGAATTAGGCGCTCCATTACCAGTGTGGACAGATGTACCATCTGCACCCGGATTACCTTGAATACCTTGTTCACCTTGAGGGCCTTGAGGACCTTGTTCACCTTGTGGGCCTTGTTCACCTTGAGGCCCCTGAGGTCCGGCTTCACCTTGGTCACCTTTTTGTCCATTTGTAACAGTAAAAGTAGATGTGTGACCATCAGAGTAAGTAATCGTGTAAGTATCTACCAAACCAACTGATGATGTCTTTTCAACAGATTCAACAGACACTCCATCTTCTCCGTTAATTCCGTCTTCTCCATCTTGTCCTTTGATTGAATCAAGCCATTCTTGATAACTACCTTGATAGCCAGCTTCAACTGCAAGCCTATATATTTCTAATCTCTTTTGATCTAACTCACTTATTTGAGGAGTTTCTGGTTGAGAAGTCGCGCCTCCACAACTAGAAAATGCAAGTAAAGCGGTCACACCAAAAATAGTTAATAGTCTCTTTTTCATAGCAAAGCCTCCATGATTATCATTCTTATTTGCTTATCAAACATAATTGTTTGTCTTTATCAAATAAAATTGTAGAGAGAGAGAGAGAGAGTCAAGCACTCCTTAAATGTGAGTGCTAATTTATTTATCTTTGATAAATAATACAAAAAAGAGCAATATAAAAACCAGTGATCCTAGAACCACTGGTGTTATATCCACTAACAAACGTTATTTTTTAACGTCGATATCTTTTGATAATTCTTTTTGCTCTTCAGTAAAGTTTTGAGCTTTCTTTTCGATTTTTTTAGAAACGCCTTCTCGTTTAGCGTCTTCGCCCATATGGACCACCATTTGTGGGAATGGAATACCAACGTTATTGTTATCAAACATAATTTTGATTTCACGATTTAAATCACGTTGCACTTGATAAATGTCATTTTCTTTACATTTAGCGACGAATAACAAGTTAACCGAGCTATCAGATAATTCGGCTACACCTTTATAGAAAGGACCTTCAACAATCGCAGGAATCTTCTCTTTGATTTTATCAATGTTATCAGCGATAACGGCTTCAACATTTTCAATACGATCTTCATAGCAAATGCCAACATAACATTTAGCGACAGATAAATCTTTAGTTTGGTTAATAATAGTACGGATATCACTATTATTGACAATCTTGATGTTTCCACCTGCATCTACGAGTTTAGTGGTTCTAATACCGATATTAAGAACCTCACCTCTCCAACCATCAATGATGACGATATCACCAGCTTGGAAATCACCTTCAAAAACGATAAAGACTCCGGCTAAAATATCAGCAACCAAGGCTTGTGAACCAAGGCCTATGATAAGAGCAATGATACCCGCACTAGCAGCGGTAATTGTAGTGCTTGCGCCCCAGGCCATTAAGATGATGAGGAAAGCGGCAATTGCCATCGCCCATTTAATCGCGTTAAGAACTAATAAATAAATGGTCTTTGATTTTTGTGAAGCGAATTTTATCTTTTCAAGATAATGTAAACAAATATAAACCGCGATCACAATCACAATGATTTGCGCTGTTCTAATTAAAGCAGGTAAACCAGTCACTAACATGTAACTTGTGAATCCTCCTGCTCCTTCAGGAACATAAAAGACGATTCGATCCGCAAAGACGAATGTGAGGATTACACCGATAAAGAATATCGCGAAGATAATCCATCCTACTAAATTAAATTTTCTTTTCTTTTCCATATTTTTATACTCCTTTTTATGTCAAAGATTTTATAAACCATAGGTATATGTATAGTTAACTGATATTTGACTATCAGTAAATACAAACGTTCCACTAGCTAATACGATATTTTCATTTGTTCTCGTATCTAAACAGGTAAAGGTAAAATCATATGTCGCATTTACATCATATGTTTGACCAGTTAAAGAGATAACAGCGTCAGCGCCATTTTTATTACAGCTAACAGTCATTTCCCCATAATCAGGGTTAGATAAGGTGAACACTAAATCAGTAAACACTTCATCAAGGAAGAAATTAAATGTTTGTGTCTTTCCTAATGAATCTTCATATCCCCATCTAAAAGTAACATGTAAATCAGATTGATCGTAATCAGAATAGACGATATTAATGTTATTAATCTTAAGGTATCGGTCATAAGAATCATTAATTGCAGTTTCACCTTGACTAAGAATAATTGGGTTATCTTCATATGGACTTACATAACTAATCTCATATGAATAAGTATTTTTAGGAACGAGTTCAAAGTTTTCAAAATCAACATCTAAATCACAAACCGCAGCGTCTTCAACAATATCAAGAGGGAATGACTGAGTTTTTAATCCTCCCGCGGTTGGTTCTGTATAAGAAAGAGTCAATGTTAAATCAGATAGTTCGTTATCAGGATCGGTATAAGTCAAATAATAGTTAATTTGATAATTTTTAAAATCAATCGTGTAATCCCAACCAAATTCACTGATGGATGGGAGTTCTTTCCATTGAGCGTATAAAGTGAAGCTTGAATAAATAGGCGTCTCAAAATCAAATAATTCACCATCAAAATAATCTTTTGACCAACCTAAGAATCTATATCCTTCTCTACTAGGAGAGGCAATTTCTTGACAACATTCACCTTCTACAACATCCTGAGTATCTAATAAGGTGCTACTACTAATATCGTAGAACTTAATCGTATAAATAGTAGGGCCACTATATTCTTTGGTGGTTACATATTGAGAATAGATGACAAAGTCATCATGACTTTGACTAATCACTGAGAACAGATAAGTAGTTTCAGGTTCTAATTCTTCAAAAGCACCTTCACTTTGACCACTAGAAATTTCATTTTCCCTAACAAATTGTCTGTCAGGGTTTTCTAATTTCACCATTAAAAAGTCATCACTAGGAGCGTCAACATATAATTCATAATATAAATATGTGTCATCAACATTCATCGTTAAGACTTCACATGTATAGTGGGTGATAACAACACTTTCGTAAAGAACATAATTATCATGAGTAGTATCTATAACTGTTAAGGTATATGGGGTTTCTGGTTCTAATCCTTCAAGTGTTCCCGTATTATCCCCGTTAGTGAGTACACTACTAACTGAATATTCGACCGCACTATTTTCCACTTTTAAAATAAAAACATTGTTATCTGGAATAGAAACATTTAAATCATAAGAAATCGTATTAGATGTCGCTTTAACAAAGTTAACATCACATTTCCCACTATAATATAAATTGATACCTACCAAAGTAGAAATAGTAACAACAGTGACAACCACCGCTCCAGCAACCCCAATCGGACCTAAATGAGTACCACCACTACTAGGAGGATTAAATAGTCTTGATTCTTGAGAGGAGTCATTTTCTTTTTTGCGTTTCTTTTCTTCTTTATTTGCTGAATTAAAAATAACGTTATCATTCACTTCGTCTTTGATATCAATCTTGTTATCAGGATATGAAGTTGATTCATTATTTTGAGTAGAGGAAAATTCACTGACAAAGTGTTCGTCTTCATTAGTGATCTTAATATCGTTAAATTCGTTATCTTTCATTAGTCAAAACTATTTTATCACAGGAAGAAGAAAAGTAATATCTTAAAGAGAATTACTTTAAAAAAAATACAAGATATTGACTTAATAATCGTAAACATTAGACTCACACTCTATTGAAACAAACTCGTTATTTGAATCTATTAAATGATAATGTACACATTATCACATTTTTTAAGGGAAAAAATGGGTGTTTTATCACAAAATTCAAGGCAGTATCGATTTCAAACACTAGGTTATTAACAAAAACAAGCCCCGATAATTTGAGGCTTGTATTTGTATTTTATCAAACAGGGCGGTGAATCCTGAATCGCTGCCATCCATTTCCGAAGAAATGCGCCGTGGTCGCACACCGACTTTCCACCTTTGACGAATATATTGTAGAGCAATATTTTCTTTTTGACATTAATAATTATTTTAAAATGAACAAGAAAAAAAGCGTTTTAAGGTGCGCCACCACGTCTATACCAGAATTTTAGATCGCTGGTCCGATGTGTATGGTGGTATTTTAACGTCTACCATCCATATCGACACTCTAAATATAGCATTTTAAGAATAATGTTTAAACATTAAAGCTAACTTTTGTCAGATTAAATGTTTGATTATTTCAATCCAAATAATAATGAAAGGCAAACTCTCATATTAATACAAATGTTTTTCCCACAAGTTGTGGGAGAATTTCCGCTACATTAAAAAGGACTGACTTATGTCAATCCATTTTCTGATGAGTAATTACTTAATAGCTTCTTTAAGAGTGTCTAACGGCAAGAAATAAGATAACTTGTCATTTATTAGTCTTGCAAAGCCATATTTTTCAAAAAACGCTGCTGAAGTTTCTTTTGCGTCCACGACAATGAGTTTAATGCCGATGGTGAGTGATACACTTAATATCTTTATAAATGCTTGTTTTAATAACTCTTTACCATATCCACATCCTTGTTTATCTTTTCTAACTGCGAGTCTAGCAATTCTAATACAAGGAATTGGATATTTGGGAATGGAAATAGATGAATTAAGAGGATATTCTTCAAATTTGATAGAAGCACTACAAAGGGTGAAAAATCCCACTACTTCATTTTCATCAATAAGTAAGAATGTCTTACCATATCCATTCAAATCATTCTCAAGAGCGTATTTCTTTAAAAACCTATCTAAATCTATGTTACCGGAAGTAAATTCTTTTAAATTGTTTTCATTATAGTTAGAAATAGATTTTAGAATCATTTAAACAAATCTTTCAAAGCTTTGTTCGGTTTCATAGGTTTAGCTAAAGCATCCATTAAAGCGTCTCTTTCCTGATTATTTAAAACAATGGTCTCATTTTGCGCTAGATCGAGTCTAGCTTGTTTTAATGCCACACTCAGGATATAGGAGGACAAAGAAACGTTAGACAATCTAGCAGCGTCTTCAATTGTTTTTTTTGCCTCATCAGGAACGCGAAATTCAATGCGTTTTTCTTTTATGGTAACCGCCATAAAGTCCTCCTTTCATCATCTATATCTTATCATATGTACGGTATTTGTACATACAAAATACATAAATATTCCACAATTTGTGGAACAATTAATAAGATGTCACAATTTGCGCATTTCTTTTAGAAAACGAAATTAGTGCACAGGCTGTGCACCAAATTCCTTGGAGCGCTTTATCGAGGGTTGTAATACAAAAATCTTCTTCTAAAAAAATCCCTTCATAAGGACACTTGTTATTGAGTATAGACATCAAAAAGCCCCATTTCTAGAGCTTCTTACTACTTATCTTTGTTTCTAATTTCTTTGATTCTGCGCTTAAATTCTTTTTTTAATTCTTCAAATCTTAAATCGCCATACTCTTTGAATTCTTTTAACCTTGAAGCGAGGTGGACCGAATAAGCAAAGTCCACTAATATCGCTCCAATGATCGCTCCAACAAAATATGTATAGACGAGGTTCTTGCTTATCCAAGATATTCCTTCAACTATAATAGGATTTAATAGGAAATAATATAATGAGCCAACTACTAGCCAAATCAAAGAAAATGAAGGACAAATGATGCCCATGATGTTTCCTTTACGATCTGAGTAATCCCATAATTTTATCTTGAAACCTTTTATAAAT
>CADBUF010000005.1 GCA_902797795.1 uncultured Erysipelotrichaceae bacterium | reverse complement strand
TGTGACCATGGCGGAATTGGTAGACGCGCTAGTTTCAGACGCTAGTGGAGAAATCCGTGGAAGTTCAAGTCTTCTTGGTCACACCAATTAAAAATTATCAGGCTTTGCCTATAAAATATGACTAAAATACATTTATCAGATCATTTTACTTATAAAAAGATATTAAGATTTACACTCTTTCCTATTTTAATGATGTTTATGACATCAATATATTGGATTGTTGATGGATATTTCTTATCTAATTATGCCTCTAGTAGTGCTTTTGCTGGTGTTAATTTAATTTTCCCTGTCATCATGATTGTTGCTTGTGTTGGCTTCATGTTTGGTAGTGGAGGAGCAGCCTTAGTAAGTAAATATCTAGGAGAAAAACAAATTGATAAGGCTAATAAAACCTTTTCAATGATTACTTATATAACATTAGGAATAGGAATTGTTCTTTCGATTGTCTTTTTCTTTTTAGTGAGACCAATTGCCCAAGGATTCGCTAAAATCAATTCTATTGAAACAACTACCGCGATGATTGATAATGCGGAAATATATGGAAAAATCATGATAGCTGGAGTGTCTTTGTTTATGATGCAAGGATATTTCCACTGTTTCTTCTCTGTTAATGAAACCGGATATCTTGGCTTTGTTTTCTCTTTAGCTTCTGGTGTTTTAAATATGCTTTTAGATTTATTGCTTGTTGGAGTATGTAAATATGGAGCGGCTGGAGCTGCTACAGCTTCTTTATGTGGAATGTTTGTTTCTACTGTTGGTCCATTCTTATATTTCTTTTTTAGAAAGAAGAATCTTATCCATTTAGGAAAACCAGTATTTGTTTTTAAAGATATTCTTAAAAGTATCACCAATGGAAGCAGTGAATTTGTTGGCAATGTTTCTAGTAGTGTTATCTCTATTGTTTTCAATATTCAATTGCTCAAATATATCGGTGAAGATGGTGTTTCAGCCTATGGTATCATCGGATATGTCTGTTTTATTTTCTTTTCGGTATTTATGGGTTATACAACTGGGATTGCACCAATTATTGCCTATAACTATGGAGCTAAAAACAAGTCAGAGCTATCTAATATCATTAAGCGAAGCTTTGATGTATGTGCGGTATCTGGATTAATTATGACGGTTACGGCCTTAGCATTATCTAGACCATTATCCTATATATTTGCTAACGATTATCCTTCCCTTTTAGAATTATCCACTAAGGCAATGATGATATATTCGACATGTTATTTGTTTGCTGGTTTTTCTATGTTTGGTTCGGGCTTATTTACCGCCTTAAACAATGGAGGTGTGTCTGCTTTTATTTCTATTTGTAGAACTCTCGTATTTCAAATAGTGGCAGTATTTACTCTTCCTTTATTAATGGGAGTTAATGGTATTTGGGTTTCAATTGTGGTAGCGGAATTCTTATCAGCGATTTTAACGTTATTTATAGCTTTCAAAAATCAAAACAAATATGGATTTACTCTTCTTCCTAAATGGAGCAAAAGATCTATTTAGCATAATTTAGTTGCCATTTCTTTGCATTATAGATTATTATTTTTATAGATTTAGTGGAGATATTTATATATCTCTATTAAGGAGAAAAAAATAATGAAAACTTTAAAAACTTTCTTGCCACTTGTTACAGGACTTTTAGTTTTGTCTTCTTGTGGTGGTGGAGCCTCTAAAGGCAATACTAGTGGAGGAACTTCTACACCAGCAAGCAACATTAGTAACGCTGAAGCCGCTGAAGAGTTTGCGCAGATGAAGCAAAATTATCAAGCTATCGACACTGATTTAAATGAGGATGATTTTTCTTATTTTGGATGGTCAATCAACACCGAATTAGATAATGAAGTAAGTAAGAGCTCATTTGAGATTTCGTTGGCCGAGAAATATTACACCAATACGACATATATGGATAATGCCTCTTCTACTTTTATGCATTTAGATGAAGAAGCTAGAGAAGAATATGAAGTAACTCAAATATATCACAATTATCAATATACAAGTCATTTATACATTAATTCCAAGCAAGAATTAGCTCGTTGGTCTAAGACAACAGGATATATAACCTATACCCCATCTAAATATAAAGAGACAGAATTTGAAACAGGCGAAGTTCATGAAAGTATTGATGAAACTGATGCAGAATTAGCAGAAATGAAATTTATGAATCAATACCATAATTCATTTGGCAGCATGAAGAATTACTGGAAGCAATATTCCGAAATCTGTTTCAGCACATTTGAGTCATATTTATCAATGCCTGTTAGTATGGTTAATTGCTACTCTAGTGGTCCTGGTCATTTAGCGTTATCCTTTTCTCTTATGGGTATGACTTATGCTTGTGAATTCAAGAATGGCTATTTAAGTTATTTGTTAACTGATTTTGACTATTCAAAGATGGGTACACCTATTTCTTCTATTGATGGACACACCAGAGTTAAGAACTATCAAACATTTGAATTTGTTAAATAACAAAACTCCGAATAAAAGTATTACAGGAACGTATAAAGAGATGCGTTCCTGTTTCTTTTTTAAAAAACATTTTTATAAATGGGTAATATTATTTATAATAATCTAGACGCCCGAGTGGTGAAATTGGTAGACGCAATGGACTCAAAATCCATCGGTTAACAGCCATGTCGGTTCGAGTCCGACCCCGGGCACCAACTGAATGAAAATGTCCCTATTTATTGGACTAAATTGAATCAGATTTAGTACCATAAGAAAGAGGGATTTTTTATTGAAAAATTATTTTTAGTAATTCATCCCTATATTTATATTAGTTTATTACATAGTATTAAATTAATAGAAATATATAATATAAATATTGGGATGCATTTTTTGGGGCAAAAAAACAATTGTTTTTATTCTATTTTTAAGCTAGATTTATTTTGCCACGCTAATTATGAGTGTGTGCTCTTGAAATGATCCAAACTAAATGATATATTATAGTTGTCAAAAGGATATTCCTGATGATGATATGGTCTGAGGGTAAGACCTGAAAAAGAAATCCCAAACGAAGATATGGTCTGAGGGTAAGACCTGAAAAAGAAATCCCAATTGAATTAGCTTGGATATCCAAGCTTTTATTTTTATGAAGCAATTATTTGAACTAAGAAAACTTACTTTAGATTTTTATAAGGATTATCCTTATGATCTGTTTCCAGAGATGGAACACAAAATCAGCAGACCTTATGTTGTTTTGTTGGTGTCAATTAATGATGTTCAATTCGCAATCCCATTTAGAACAAACATACGCCATTCATATTGTTATAAATTTAAAACATCTGATAGGAAAACTAATTCATCGACCGGAATCGATTTTTCAAAGGCCGTTGTAATTCTTGACCATCGATATTTGGACAAGCAGACCGATATCAATGATAAAGAATACCTTGAACTTCAAGAAAAGAGTTACTTTATCTTCAATCAGTTTAAAAAATATGTTGATGGATATATCAATTACAGATTACATGGTGGTAACAGATTTGTTGCTAAGCGTTATCAATTCACAACTCTTAAATATTTTGATGATGTACTCTTGAAGCAAAAATGAAAACGCTATCTTTTATCAGCTTTTTAAAATTCTACTTGAGAGATCTCTCTGGTCAAACTAGTTTATCTATACACAAATTATCTAAATTATCAAAAAAGAATTATAGACTAGTGGATCCTCTTCTTTTAATTTGTCTTTTAGAAAACAAAATGGATATTTATTATAAATATTTTGATCGCAACCAAGAATTAGATAGTTTAACTAAAGATAACTATTTAGATGATAAATATGCGGATTATTCATTCCAAAAAATTCATCAAAGTTATTTGCGTAGACTTAATGTAGACGAATATGATTTACAAACAAAAACATTAATTAGAGACAACATTTTAAAGATGATGATCGATAAGAATATTAGCAAGTATCGAGTGTATACCGACTTATCTTTAAATCCAGGAAACATAAACGATTATCTTACTAATGGAAATTCTAAAAAAGTATCGTTAGATTTGGTTAAG
>CADBUF010000004.1 GCA_902797795.1 uncultured Erysipelotrichaceae bacterium | reverse complement strand
GTCGCCTTGAGAGGGCGATGAGTTAAGCCACTTCTCCACTGGACCAACTGGTGGAATTATACCACCATTTTATAGATTTGAAATCACCGAATTGAAACGACGATCACATTCCTCTTTTTTGAGGACTTTCATCACGTAATATAAATTAGGAGAATTTCTTCTTGTGGTGAGAGAAATACGAATCATTTCTGCTACATCACTTACGCTTCCTTTGTAGGATTCTGGGTTTTGTTTGTACATCTTCCCATTAGGAGCGTACCCTAACTTCTCTCCGATTTCTTTCATGTTATTGAACCAACTTTGTTCATCTTGTTCTAATGAAAGATTATCTTTGATAGAAGTTAAAACTTCTTTAATGTCATCTTTGGAGAATCTTTCATTAAATGAAAGAGGATTCTCTTTAATAGAAGCATCATATAAATCACTATAGAAGAAAGATATTGCCTCATCTAATCCACCAAGTTTTTCATAGTCTTTACGTGGGTTTTCTTTCTCTCGCTCAATATTCATGATTTCCATGAAATAGTCTTCGTCTCTATTAATTAAAGACAAGAGATTAGGATTATATTCTTTCGCGTAGCTAATAGCCATATCTTTAATTTCATATTTGTTCTTTTTTGAAAGAATCTCTTTAGAGAAGAAGTTAAGTTTACCCATATCAAATAAAGCACCTTCAAGAGACATCTTGTCAAAGGAGAAATGAAAATCTTCCATATGTTCAAAATGATGTTCAAAGATCCATTCTTCGAAATTACTATTAGCGATAGTCATCAAATACATGATAAGAGCTTCACTAGGATAGCCGTCTTTTAAGAAATAGGAGACCGCTGCTTCATTATCTAGTCTCTTAGATAATTTACGTTTATTACCATTTTCACCAATCTTCATAATAACTGGAAGATGGGCGTATTTAGGTGCTTCCCACCCTAATGCTTTAAATAATTCGATATGGATTGGTAAAGAGGCAATCCACTCTTCTCCTCTAATTACTGTAGTGGTTCTCATAAAGTGATCATCACACACATGAGCGAAGTGATATGTAGGAAGTCCATCGCTTTTGAAAATGACGATATCCATATCATTTTCCGCAATTTCGAAATTACCATGGACTAAATCAGATACTTTAATCTTTCTAACATGGTTACCACTACTTTTAAAGCGGATAACATACGGATCACCTCTAAGAATTCTTTCTTTTCTTTCATCGTTAGTGAGATAACGATATTTCGCAAATGGTCCATAATATCCAGGAATGATTTTAGCTTTTTCTTGCTTTGCTCTTATATCATCAAGCTCTTCTTGAGAACAAAAACAAGGATAAGCCTTTCCTTCTTCTAATAAATGTTTAATAACAACCTTATAAATATAAGCGCGTTCAGATTGAATATATGGTCCATATTCCCCTTTTTGAGAATTACCTAAATAGCCTTCACTTGGATCAATACCAAAAAGATGGAGTTGTTTTAATAATTCTTCTCCACTACCTTGAATTTCTCTTTTGGTGTCAGTGTCTTCAAGACGAACATAGAAAACACCATTACTATCTTTAGCGACTTTGTGACAAATTAAAGAAGTGAATAAAGATCCAGTGTGTAAAAAGCCAGTTGGAGAAGGTGCAAATCTAGTAACTTCACATCCTTGTGCCAAATTTCTTTTAGGGTATCTTTTTTCTAAATCTTCAATAGTGTCATGTACATCAGGGAATATTAACTCTGCGAGTTCTTTGTCTAAGACCATAACAATTAATCCTCCTAAATCAATCTTACAAATTATATTGCATAATTAATCTTTTTTGTTATAATAATTTAGCAATTTGAAGTTGCAGGCGTAGTTCAGTGGTAGAACACTACCTTGCCAAGGTAGTTATGCGGGTTCGATTCCCGTCGCCTGCTCCAGAACAATTATTCAGACTCGTTTGAGTCTTTTTTTGTTTTTTCTAATTCTTTAATTTGATTAAGTACAGCTTGTAAAGAGCTATCGATACTTTTTAAATACTTATCACTTTCCTCAAGATATTTTTCTTTGTATTTAAGATATATAGCCTCGTTATTACTTTCTAATCTAGGACCATAAACACCAAAAGAAAGAATAATAGAAATAGCTAAAGAAGTAGAAAAGATACTTCCATAATCCTTAAATACTAAATAGCCAACAATAACCCCACCAGTAAAACCTAATATAAATAAAACAAATAAAGGCCAGTTGAGTTTAATAAATAAAGGAGTAATCTCTTTACGATTATTCCTAAGTACTTTCGCATTTAAATAAGTACAGAACTTTCCAGTGAACAAAGTAGGTTCGGTTCTAATAAATAAGGAAATAGAACTTTTAGTGGTCAAATATAAATAAAAGAAAGACGACAAAAATAAAGCTGGGATTTCTACGAAGATCAGCATCTCACTAACAAAGGTTTCATTAGCCGCTAAGACATTATAAAAGCTTTCATAACTAGTAGCTAAAGAGTTATATAGAGAATGATAAATAGTAGCATATCCATGATAATTACAAAAATAAAATAATAGGTTAACTAGAATTAGTAAAATAGATACGCTAGATGCGTACATAATTAACGTCCATAAGGCGTTTTTAAGTACTCTAAAAGTAGAACTAAATTTAGGTGAATAATATATAAAAATAGAACGCATAAATCCTTTAAAAGTTAATAGCTCACTATTTCGTAAAGAAATGGTAATTATATGAGAGGCAAAAATTAAGGGAATAAGAACGAAAGGAACAATTAGTAAAAGCAAATCAACATAAAAGATTCCTAGAAGAATAAAAGCCCCTGCTAATATAGATAAAAAGAAATAAATAATATGAGAAATGAGACCGTTTTGTCGATAAATCTCGTTTGATTTTGTTAAAACTTCACGATAGGCACTCATTTCTTTTCCTCACCTAAATTATTCTTATCTAATTGGTTAATGAAGCGGACAATATTCTCTTCTTTAAATGGTTTAACATCTTCCCCTTCAATACTTTTAATGACCTTTTTTAATTCACATCTTCTGGTGATATAAAATTGAGTAGGAATATCACTTATATCCACTACCGCATCATCATTAATAACAACAATTCCTTTGATGAAATTATTATCGAGGTCATTATATAAGGCAACACGTTTAGCCAAGTTGCGATTGTAGTTTAATGGATTAAGTATGCTTTTATCCTCTTTTCTAGTGCTTAAAATAAGTTGCTCGTCATTATATTTGCCACTTATTAAGCCACTAATTGAAAAGTCATGAATGAGATAAATATATTTGTTGGTGATAAGAATATGATCAATGTGACCAACGTTATTTTGATCTAGATGTAAAAAATAATCGTTAAGTAAAAGATAATCGTTAAATTCAGCGTAATGATATAAATAACGATAAACAAGTCTTTTAAGTCTCTTCTTCTTTAAAAAGTTACGATATAAGAGAATGAAAAACAACACTAAAACAACAATAACCCCTAAAATGAGGAACGAGAGATAGATTTGTTGTCCTAATGAAAATGGTTTCATATGGACTATATCATAACAAAAAATGACTCTCTTTAGAAAGTCATTTTCTGTAATTTAATCAAAGATTGTTTCCTTATTTATCGCTGCAGTTATAAATCGCATCAATTCTGCTTTAGATGTTTTTCTACTTATAGTAGGTAAATTATCAATATCAAAGAAATTCACATCATCAGTTTCATATTCGTGTTCTTGATGGAGCTCTTTTATTTTTCCTTCAAAGATGATGACATATTCAGGAACCGAATTAGGCTTTTTATATGGGGTTCTTTCAGTTATTCCTACAAGCCGAACAACATCAATCACCGCTCCTGCTTCTTGAAGACATTCATTTTTGGCAGTTTGAGAAGGACTATCATATAAATCAGCCCATCCTCCAGGAAGAGAATATTCACCACTATTAGCTTCTCTAACCATCAAAATCTTTTTACGGTCATTAGAAAATATAATTGTCCTAACTGAAACATTAGGAGTTGGGTAAATATTTCGTTCAAAATAATTAGGCCTATCTAATTTAACTTCCATAAAATCCTCAAGGAATTTTGTGGATAAGTCATTGATTTCTTGATAATTAGTAAGGGCGTAAGGGTCTTTAGAATAAACAAGTCCAATTTTGGCAATCGATTGAATTTTTAATATGTAATCGTAAATTTGTTTGGAATCCATATTTAACCTTCAATCACTTATTCTTTGGACACTCCATCCATATAGTTTTCAAAGGCTCTAAGGAATTTGTCTTGATCAACAGCGTCGAGTTGCCCATCAACCGCAAAAGAGATACGTCCTGTTTCTTCTGAAACAACTACGGTAACTGAATCGGAAATTTCAGAAATACCTAAAGCCGCTCTATGGCGTGATCCATATTTTCCAGCGAATGGTTTTGTTGTTGGAGTATAAAAAACGCTAGCAGCAATAATTTCATTACCTTTAATAACAACCGCACCATCATGTAAACGAGTGCCTGGATAAAAGATTGTCATTAATAATTCAGCACTTACTGGCGCTTTAATTGAAACGCCATTTTTGATGACGTCTTGTAAAGAAGTACTCTTTTCAAATGTCATAATTGCGCCGGTTCTTGTTTTACTTAAATTGATAACTGCGGTTTCAATCGTCTTATAAAATAATTCACGATTATAAACTTTTTCGACTTCAAATTTGCCAGTTCTTGTTTGTGAACGTTTAAATGGATTAGCTAAAAAATGTCTAAGATCGCCAAGGTTAGAGAACATTGAAATTGCAATACCAACCGCGGTAATTGAGCACGCAAAGATGAAAGCGTACTGTAAATTAAAAATAAAGGTTGGTAAGACAAATAGGAAGGACAATCCTAAAAAGACATATCCCACTATTCTTTTAACAATTTTGTAATAAACAAAAAAGAGAGCTGCAAAAACTGCAACAATAATTACAAGTGAAGCAATAAAGACACCAAGAGGCATATTATTAAAAGCCATATTCATGTTCCTCCTAACCAATTAAATTAATTATAAATTTAATGATGCTATTTGTTAACAAAAGAAATAACCATTAGCTAAATAGTTATCTCTTTCAATTTATTCTTCGATTAAAAACAAGGTTCTACATTTAACCTTCTTTTGTTTGTAAGAGTATCTATGTTTTTTGTGATAATCAATTAAAGCAACAATCCCTTTATCAGTGATTTTTAAATAAAATTTATCACTTGGAATATCATATTTATTTTCTAAATAATGATAACGAAGAAGCATCATAATAAATTTCGATATCTTCTTTTGCGAAAAAGAGACAAGTGTTTTATAAGTAGGAAGATGACGATAATCATCAATTTCGCTTCTCTCACTACCCTTTAAAATGAGATATATTCCTTCTGGAAGAGGATATATCTTTTTTTCATTTAAAAGTGACACTGTATCAAGTATTTTGATATCCACTAAAGACAAAATATAAGTATTAGATGCTTTTTTCATAAAATCAGTTTACTGATTATTTATCGTAATTACAATGTTGAAAAAGTTTGGTCAACAAGAAAATATATAGTAAAATATATTCGTTATAAGGAGTTTACATATGGGAACACCACATATTAATGCTAATAATGGCGATTTTGCCAAGGTTGTTTTGATGCCTGGAGATCCAGTGAGAGCGAAATGGATCGCCGAAACTTATCTCCACGACTATAAACAAGTGACGGATGTTAGAGGCATCTTAGGATTTACTGGATACACCAAAAACGGAAAGAGGCTTTCAGTTATGGCTTCTGGTATGGGCATGCCTTCTATAGGTATTTATTCAAATGAATTATATACAGGCTATGGAGTTGAAGTGATTATTAGAGTTGGTACATGTGGCACATACCAACCATATATCAACTTAAAAGATGTCTTGATTTGTACAACCGCGTCTACTGATAGTAATTGGATGGGTCAATTTCAATTAAATGGAACTTATTCTGCTGGAGCTGATTTTGATTTAATGGTCACTGCTTATGAAGAAGCTAAAAAGAGAAAACTTCCATATCACGGAGGTAGCATCTTGGCCGCAGATATCTTCTATGACACTGATCCAGAAGTATGGAAGAAATGGGCTTCTTTAGGAGTTATGGGCGTTGAAATGGAATCATATTCTTTATATGTGAATGCAGCTAGACTTGGCAAAAAAGCTTTATGCTTATTAACCGTTACTGATAGTTTCATTAATCGCGATATAAGGCTTACTTCCGAAGAAAGAGCGTTTGGTTTAAGTCAAATGATTGAACTCGCAATTGCCACAGCAGAAAAATATTGCGACTAATCAACTTAAAAAACAAGCATCACTTTGTGATGCTTTTTATTTGCCTTCGTAAAATATTTTAAGAAAAGGATAGAAGCCTAGATTAATCACTCCTGCGATTATCATCACTACCCAGAAATAAGTGAAATTCATAAATAGCATCGCGATAATCGCAATTGACCAAATGATTGAAGATACGCTTATAAAAACAAAGATCTTTTTAAACCATAAGCACGAAAAAACAAGAAGTACAATGCCACTTGTTAAAAAGGCAAACGGAATAGCGATATATGAGTTTTTAACATCACATAAAAGTAACACTAAATAGATAATAGCAATAACAAAGAAGCAAATGCTAACTGAAGAAAGAGTAATTCTCTTTTGAATCTTTTTACGATTAGAAATTTTTACTACGTTACGATTTGAGATTAAATCATCAACTGAAATATCGAAATATTCACCAATAGAAGTAAGGGTGACGATATCTGGCATCGTTTCTTTATTTTCCCACTTACTAATTGCTTTATATGTATAGTTTAAAGCATCCGCAAGTTGAGCTTGTGAGAGCCCTTTACTTTTTCTAAGGGAATATAAGTTTTTAGCGAAGTTAGTTCTGATTTCCTCTTCTCTCATAGGTGTATATTAGTTAGAATTAGCATGTTTTTCAAGAAAAACAAGCAAATTCTCTTCATAGGAGAGAGGCTAGAATTATAAAGAGAGCAAATGTTTAAACATTTCCATTACTATTTTTTCATTTTGTTATAAATTACTTTCTAGAGGCTTAAGATGAAGTTAAACGCTAGACTTGAAAAGATTGATGTACCTTCATATTCACACAAGCAAGAGATATTTAACAGTGTCTCTCATTTTTTAGGAGTTCCTTTAGGTCTAGCTATTATTATCACTGCATTTTCCCTATTTATAAATAAAAGCCTCCCAATTTCTTATTTTGTGGGTTTATTAATATTTGGAACAACTATCGTTCTCTTATATATGGTTAGTGGGTTATATCACATATGTAATCCAAAAAGAATTAACGAGAAAAAATATAAAAGAATAATCGACCACTGTACGATTTACGCTCTTATTGCGGGTACTTATACCCCAATATGTTTATATATTGCTACTAATCACATATTAGGTTATATCATTCTAGTCATAGAATGGTCATTTGCTATTGTGGGAATTATTCTTAACTACTTAGATCTCACTAATAAGGTTATTAAAATCATCTCTATGGTCTTATATCTTCTATTAGGATGGATGATTATTTTTACTCCGGGATTTTTATATATTCCTTTTAATTCCTTTATTTGGGTATTAATAGGCGGCATATTATATACTATTGGGGCTGTTACATATGGAATAGGACATAAAAATCTTAACTTCCATGGAGTGTTCCATGTCTTTACTTTACTAGGCACCATCACCCAAGGAATTGGGGTAATCTTATTATTTATTTAAAAAATATTAACACTTTTATGAAATAAGGTAGATAATATCGTTTATGGTTGCTACCTTAATTATATCGATTGTTACCTTTATATTAGTGATTCTTTCCATTTTGTTTTTCCCACACATTAAATTAGGGAAAATAAAGTTAGACACCTATTGGATTGTTGCTTTAATTGGCGCAGTTATTCTTTTAAGCTTTTCGTTTTCACCAATTAACGAAGTATATAATCAGTTAACTTCTTCTTCGTCTATTAATCCTTTAAAGATATTAATTCTCTTTTTCTCAATGACTTTAATATCTATCTTTTTAGATGAATTTGGTTTATTTAAATATTTAGCGGTTTTAGCAAGTAATAAAGCAAAAGGTAATCAATATACCTTGTTCATTCTTTTATATCTATTAACTGCGGTGCTTACAATATTCACATCTAATGATGTGGTGATATTAACTCTTACACCTTTTATTTGTTTCTTTTGTAAAAATTCTAAAATTAATCCTTTACCATATTTAATTGGAGAATTTGTAGCGGCAAATACATGGTCCACTATGTTTATTATTGGTAACCCCACTAATATATATTTAGCAACTTCTGCAGGAATCAATTTCCTCTCATATTTTAAGGTAATGGTTATTCCTACCATATTAGGTGGATTATTAGAATTAACCATCATCCTATTAATCTTTAATAAAAAATTAAAAGAACCAATTATTAATAGCGAACTCACTTATAAAGTAGAAAGCAAGGTTGATTTAATAATTGGCCTATCTATTTTAGGAATATGTCTTATCTTTTTAATTATTTCTAGTTATATCAACATTGAGATGTGGTTAGTTTCTTTAATTTGCGCGACTTCTTTAGTGTTATTCACTCTTATTTATCGATTAATTACTAAGAAGAATTGGTGTTTCTTATCTAATCCATTTAAAAGACTTCCATATCAACTAATCCCATTTTTCTTATCAATGTTTGTGATTGTGGTCGCTCTTAATTATCAAGGGATATCGAATAAGATCGCTACTATTTTAAATAATGATAATGCAATTTGGGCGTATGGATATTCTTCTTTATTTGCTAGTAACATAATTAATAACATCCCAATGAGTATTTTATATTCTTCTTTACCTAATGGTTTATCTAGCTCTAATTATTTAAAAGCAATATATGCGACAATTATTGGAAGCAATATCGGAGCGTTCTTAACTCCTATAGGCGCTCTTGCGGGTATTATGTTTACTTCCTTGGTCCATAAATATGAAGTTAAGTTTTCATTTTTAGATTTCATTAAATATGGAGTAATTATCGCTATACCAACAATAAGTGTGGAACTCGCTACCTTGCTAATGGTTATATAAAAAGAACTGCCTGCGCAGTTCCTATTTATGTAAGAAGATTAGTCTTCCTCTTCTTCGTTTTTTCCTCTAATACGATTAATAGAGCCAAATATTGTGTGATAAGCAGGTATAGCTAAGAAAATCACCCACATTGGATGCCATAGATGAGCGCTCATCCCTGGAAGTACCATACACACAAAGAAGAAGGTGAATAAGCTAATAAATGCCATATTTACTTTGTTAGGGTTCTTTTTCCTAATCGCGCGAATAATAGAACAGATGATTTCTGGAATAAAGAAGAAGACCCATCCATTAGCCCACATATTTAAAAAGACACCCAAAAAGATATAAGTTAATAACGCTAAGAAAGATAAAGCTGCATCAACGATGTCTAAAATCATTGAGAAGCGATCTTTATGGAAATTACTTCTTTTTATACGTTTACCGTTTTCATCATAGCAATTGAAATTATGATTAGTGATGACTACTTTACTACCATCTTCATCAGTGAGAGTAATTGAATCTCTATTTTCATTATCTTCTTTATCTTCTTTAATTTGTTCTTTAACAATTGTTTCTACATCTTCATTAGTAGATAATAATTCATCTAAAGATACCCCATATAATTTCGCTAGGCATATAAGATTATCAGTGTCTGGAGAAGCTTCTGCTCTTTCCCACTTACTAACAGCTTGACGAGATAGGCCAAGTTTATCCGCTAATTCTTCTTGAGAATAACCATGTTTTTTTCTTAATTTAATTAATCGGTCTGCAATTTCAATAGTCATAATTGCATTTCCTCCTTTTTGACGTTAATAATCTAACATTTATAGTGTAAACCCTACCACCAACTTTGGTTAGAATTTTCGCAACTATCGGTTGCAAAGAGTAAAGAAAACGTCCCTTTTAGATAACATCGGGACGTCTTCTTCAATATTTAAATGATTAAACAATCAAATATTAGGCTGCTTTTGCTTCTTTCTTTTTGCCAAAGAAACCGTGATAAGCACTCCAAGCAGCAAGTGCACCCAATAATGGTCCAACTAATGCAGGAATTAAGCTAAGTCCTTTATATGTGAGATCTTGTCCATCAAACATAGAGAAGACTAAAGCGGATAACGCTCTAGCAGGGTTAACTGAGGTTCCGGTTAGAGGAATACCAACTAAGTGGGTTCCAAATAAAGCTAAGCCAATAATGATACCAGCTTTGTTGCCTAATTCTTTCTTGTTTGTAACACCTAAAACAGTGAGGACAAATAAGAATGTTAAGCCCATTTCACACATTGTAGAGAGCATGCAGTTCATGAATGTTGGGGTACCGTGAGTAACAGCATCAACCATGACAACGCCATCTTTCCAGAATGTGCTAGCGTCATTACGAGCAGCAAATTCATATAAATGAGTTTGACCAGCAACGCCTGTTTTCCAAGCCCACATAACCATCGCTAAAAGTAAAGAACCAACGAAAGCACCAAGAATTTGACCGCAGATATAAATGCAGGCTTCTTTCCAGGACATTTCTTTGTTAAGAGCTTTAGCAAAGGTAACAGCAGGGTTAGCGTGTCCACCACTAATTGGGCCAACAGAATAAGCGAGCATTAAGATGGAAATACCAAATGCACCAGCAATACCAACGACAGCTGCAGGAGTTCCACTCATGCCACCAAATGTGAAGGCCATAGCAGCGCCACATCCTGCTAAAACAAGGATCATTGTAGCAACAGCTTCAGCAATAAATTTTTTAACCATAATATTTCCTTTCCAGCGATTATTATAATACTTATAATCGCCTCAGTAAACTATTTATAAATAAGTGATTGAACACCACTGTAATCTTTATAGAATAAATTCGGCAACAGGTTGTTGCCCAAATTATTGTTCAGCTTTTTTTGATTTTTTTAAAGTGCCATCATTTAATATTATTAGTTATATAAATAAGTTATAAATTGCATCATCTACGTCAATTGTTTAACTGTTTGCTCTATCAGCTAATAACATTTATAATGTTTTTTAAGGAACTACAATTATGAAGAATACGGGAATATTTTTAGGTTTAGGACTTTTTGGCATACTTTTATGCGGATGCAATTCGGGGAGCCAATCTAATCAGAATAATACAACAAATAACGAAGATGTTCATGAACATGCTTTCTCTAGCGAATGGTCTTTTGATCAGGAGTATCACTGGCACAAGGCAACCTGTGAACACACTGAAGAAGTGAAAGATAAAAGCGAGCATACTTTTGGTGAATGGACAGTTGACGTAAATGCCACTGAATATGAACTTGGAAGTAAACACCGAGTATGTGATATTTGCGGTTATCGTGTTGATGAAACAATTGATAAGCTAGATCACACGCATAAACCCGGTGATCCTGTTATTGAAAATAAGATTAACGAAACATGCACTGAAGCAGGCTCTTATGATTTGGTAACGTATTGTAAAGAATGTGGTGAAGAATTGACGCGAGAGCATAAGACAATTGATGCTCATGGACACGATTATCATTCCGTTATAGTAAATCCTACTTTTGAATCTGCCGGTAAAATCATTTATACATGCGACATTTGTGGTGATATTTATGAGGAAACCGGGGAACCTAAATTATCTCATAACTATTCAACTGAATGGTCCATAGATGAAACGAAAGGTACCCATTACCACGCTTGTATTGACGAAGGATATGAGACTTTAAGAAGCTCGGAGGCTGCTCATACACCTGGAGAATGGATTACCACAAAGGAAGCCACTGATTTTGTCGATGGAGAGCAATCAACCAATTGTACAGTTTGTGGTGCACCTATGACCAAAGCCATTGACTGTTATGAAGAGTATTGCAAAAAGAATCTCCTTAATTTTTCATATATGAAAATAAGCGGATGGAACCGCTATGGATATGTAGTGACTGGCGTTACCAATAAAAATGTTGAAAGGCTTATTATACCTACATATTATGGCAGTGAAAACACTCCGGTGAAATCAATATACTCGAATGCATTAGCAAATATGCCAAACTTAAAAGAATTAGTGATTGATGCCTCAATATATGAGATTGGTAGTTATGCCGTCTCAAATTGTCCAAAACTCGAAACTGTTAGATTCTCGTTTGGAAGTGGCGGACTGTTTGCTTTTAACTCATACATTATAAATTACGAAGAATCTGTGATTCGTCAAAAAGCATTTGCGAATTGTTCCTCACTCACCAAAATATCAATTCCGACATATTTTGGAACATTTGAAGCTGGTATATTTTTTGGTTGTTCTTCTCTAGAGGAGCTTGAACTTCCGTTCGTTGGATTATCGAGAACTGGAAATGTTCTTGATAAGCATTTTGGAAGAATCTTTGGTTCAACCCAATTTGATAATACTGTTAGTTTCATCACTTTTGCTGGCAGTACGACATGCATATATTATATTCCAAGCACATTAAAAAAAGTTGTTATTACCGGTGGTGAATTAGCGAAAGACAGTTTTAGTCGTATTCCTGTTGTTGAACAATTATATCTTGGTGAGTATATAACCTTAATTAGTCAATCATGTGCTTACCTTTGTCCTGACCTAAAATATATTAAGGTTTCAGCCAATACTGACTGGATTAGTAATTACGCATTCTACAAAAACAGTTCATTAGAAACCGTAGAAATAGATGGAAATATTGAGCATCTAGGTTCGTCGGTCTTTGCAGAATGCCCATCCCTAAAAACAGTCACCTTGCCTGCTACGCTTTTAGATATGAGTACTAAAGTCTTTTTAAATTGCGAATCATTGGTTTCCGTAAATATTCCTGAAAATATTAAGGTAATTGATCACTATACTTTCATGAACTGTAAGTCATTATCTTCTATTTCTATTCCAAACAACGTAAAAACGATTGGTGGTTATTCTTTCGCTAATTGCGTTTCTTTGGAAACTATATTGCTTCCTGATTCTGTTACTTCTATTGGCGATAATGCTTTTGATGGTTGTACTTCTTTGGTTTCGATAAACATTCCTGATAACATCAGAGGAATTGCTTCATCAGTATTTTCTGGTTGTATATCTCTTACATCAATTATTATTCCCGAGTCTCTTATTTCAATAAGTAGAGATGTGTTCTCTGGTTGTACTTCGTTGCAATATAACCACTATGAAAATGGCTCGTACCTCGGTTCACCTTCTAACCCATATTTCTTGTTAGTTGGTCCAAGTCATATTGCAATCGAATCCTGTGTTATTCACAAAGATTGCAGTTTAATTCCCCCTTATGCTTTCTCGGAGTGTACTTCTTTAACATCAGCGGAATTTGAAGAAGGACTAACTCGCATTTCAATCATGGCTTTTATAAGATGTACTTCATTAGAATCCGTAACCATTCCAAATACAGTGACTCTAATTGAAATGGGTGCTTTCCAACAATGTACCTCATTACGCACTATTAATTTTAATGGCACCAAAGCAGAATGGAACAATGTTGAAAAACGAGTGGATTGGAATAAGGATGTTCCTACAAAAATAATTCATTGTTTAGACGGTAATGTTGCAGTGTCTTAGTGTAAATAACAACCCTAATAAATTTCTATTTAATGGATTGCGTAAAAAACAAGAAAAAATTTGACATGAATTGGAATTAATTTCCACAACCAATGTTTTAATCAAAAGACCTATTTATGCCAATCAGACGGTTTTTCTATTGTTTTAATTTTCTCTATTGTGTGATTTGAGTACGAATACTTATTAACCTCAAATCCTTCAATTGTTTCATATTTTTTGCTGGATATATTTTTAAGCGTTACTGAATCTGTAACGATTCCTAAAATATATTCTGGCTTAGAGTTACTATATAAGGAATTTAACGCTAAT
>CADBUF010000003.1 GCA_902797795.1 uncultured Erysipelotrichaceae bacterium | reverse complement strand
TTGCAAGACTTGCATCTTCTAGCAGTTTTCGAAACTGCCCCCTTCAGCCGCTTGGGTACTTCTCCAATGCGATAATTATATAGTAATGTGCGATAAAATTTCTATACCTTTGATTTATGAATTGATGAATTCATAATATTATTTTATAATACATGTTATGAAATTTGGTGATTTCAGCGATATCAACTTTATTATTTTCTTTACAATCATGGTTGTTCTTTTTATCGCCTTGCTTACGATTGTTTTAATTTTTTCTATTTCAGTAAGAAGCGATAGGAGATTCCGTGAAAGAGTGGACTATGAAAGTACGACTACTCGTATTTATATCATCGATGTGAAGAAGAATAAAATCGTACAACTCAATAAAAGTGATATGTCTCATAAAATTACTTATGATTTATATTCCTTTTATTCTTCCTTTCACCCAAATGATTCAGAAAAGGTGAAGAACTGGATTTTCCAAATTTGTGTTGATCCAAAATCCGCAGGTGAATATTTAGAAGCTGATGTTTTAATTAATGGAAGTCGAAAAGTCTATTTCTCCTTATTGAGATTATTAGAATATAAACCTGAAAGTGGATTAATCCACTTAGAGGACCATATCCTTAAATACATTACTCCAATTAACGCTCCTAAGAAGAAAAACGATAACCGCACTCCTAGCGGCATTGTTAAACGTAGTCAAATTATGGGACTCATTAATCGTAATAAGTCTCTATCTGGATATACTTATTGCATTAGGTTTTTCTATACTCGTCAAAAAGTTATTTCTAATGACAAGATTGAACGATATATGGTGATGAATTTGAAAAATATCGTTTATACCTTTGCTAATACTCCAAAGCTTCCTCGTCAAATCTTAGATAATGGTGATAATGAATTATTCCTTTTTGATTTACGTATTTCAAGTAAAGAAGCCGCTCTTCAACTCGCTAATTCGATTGCCCGTTATTTAAATAAACAAATTGAAGTTAATGGTTTCTCAGGATATATCAATTTCGCGATTGGTATGGTGGAAAATGGTCAATTCTATCAAGACTATGACACTATTGAAGAAAAAGCTCGCGAAGCTTGTATTTCTGGTCAAACTAATGGAAACGATATCGTTTTATATCAACGTAACGCTAACGCGAATAGTGATATGGTGAAATACAGTGAACAGATTGAACATCTTCTTCAAGATGGCGCTTTACGATATTTATATCGTCCGATTATCAACGTGAAAACTAGTCAGACGATTGGTTATTTTGAATATGTAAAAGCGTATGATTCTCCATTTAGTTCTTTCTCCGAGATGAGTAAATATGCTTCTCGAATTAATAAAAACTTAGAATTATTCGCTCTTATTGCAAAAAATGTCATCACTAAATTTAATAGTGAAAAACTTGATGATCATTCTCTTCTTTTCTTGAATGTTTCAATGATCGATATTAACAACATCGCTTCAATCATCAACGAGATTCCTCATCATGATAGTGTGAAGATTGTTCTTGTTTTTGACGAACAAGAAGTTAATGAAAATTCCCACAACAGTGAACTTCTTATCTCCACCTTATCAAGTTTAAGAAATCATAATTTTGAACTGGCTTTATCTTTGAAAGATAAAAACCTCCTTCTTGATGATAAGGTATATTTCTTGTTCCATTACTTTGTCGTTGGTAGTGCGATGATGGAAGAAGTGAAACACAATAATCGTATTAGATTATCTTTATATACCTTGCTTGAATCTCTCATGAAATATAATCGTCCAATTATCGCTACTGACTTAGAAGGTTGGCAAGCAGTGGAATTAATCATTAAATCTGGTATATATTACATTTCTAGTGATGCGGTTGCACCTAGTAATGATATGCTTTTACCAGTCGAAAAGAAAAAGATGGAAAAAGTTGTCCAAATGGCGGACAAATATTTATAGGAGCTAAACTATGGAAAACAATCAAATTAAAAACGAGGCAATTACAAGACAAGAAGACGACTTTGCGCAGTGGTACACGGATGTCTGCAAAAAGGCCGAACTCATGGACTATTCTTCTGTTAAGGGATTCATCATTTATCGTCCTTATGGCTATGCCATATGGGAACAAATTCAAAACTATTTAGACCGTCGCTTTAAAGACAGCGGACATGAAAATGTTTATATGCCAATGGTTATCCCTGAATCACTCTTTAAAAAAGAAAAAGAGCATGTTGAAGGCTTTGCTCCTGAATGTTTAATAGCCACTCGCGGTGGTAGTGAAGATTTAGAAGACCATCTCATCGTTAGACCTACTAGTGAAGTTTTGTTCTGTGATCACTACGCCAAAGTAATTAAATCATATCGTGATTTACCAAAACTTTATAATCAGTGGTGTTCAGTGGTGAGATGGGAGAAAACCACTCGCCCATTTTTAAGAGGTGCTGAATTCCTTTGGCAAGAAGGACATACAATGCACGAAAATGAAGAAGAAGCACGTACTGAAGCTTTAAAAATGCTTGAAGTTTATGATGATTTAGGTAGAGATATTCTTGCTATTCCTTTTTCAAAAGGAAGAAAGACTGATAAAGAAAAATTCTCTGGTGCTTTAGAAACATATTCAATTGAAGCTTTGATGCATGATGGTAAGGCTCTTCAATGTGGCACAACCCATTATTTTGGAAATGGCTTCGCTAAAGCATTTGGAATTCAATTCCAATCTAAAGAAGGAAAACTTGAAAATCCACATCAAACTTCTTGGGGCGTTTCTACTAGACTTATTGGCGCGACCATTATGGTTCACGGAGATGATAACGGATTAGTTTTACCTCCTTATGTCGCTCCTATTCAAGTTGTTGTTATTCCTGTAGCCGCTAATAAACCTGGTGTTATTCCTGCTGCAAAAGAAGTTGCTCAAAAACTTAAAGACGCAGGTTTAAGAGTTAAAGTTGATGATAGCGACAAGAGCGCTGGATGGAAATTCTCTGAATATGAAATGAAAGGCGTTCCACTTAGAGTGGAACTTGGACCTCGCGATATTGAAAAAGGCCAAATTGTTTTTGCTAAGCGTAATGACGGAACGAAAATCTTCTGCCCAATGGAGGATATGATTGATAAAGCTAAAGAGCTTCTCAAAACCATTCATAATGAGATGTATGAAAAAGCTTGCCGTTATTTAGCGGATCACGTCACTGAGGTGAGAAATTTAGATGAACTTAATGCCACATTAGATAAAGGTGGATACGCGAAGATGATGTGGTGCGGATGTCAAGAATGCGAAGATAAAGTTAAAGAATTAACTAACGCGACCGCTCGATGTTTACCATTTAATCAAATGCCAATTGATGACACATGTCCAATATGTGGTAAAAAAGCGAACAAGGTTGTCTTATTCGCCAAAGCTTATTAATTTGTTAATAAATTTAAAGAAATGTTTCCTTAATCGGAGACATTTTTTGAAATTAGATTAATCTTTTTATAACCAAAATATAAAGCGATAGAAAAAACACAAGTAACGATAATCATAATTAAAAACATGACTAGTCCTAATCCTAATCCTTTAGCGGCAAAGAAATACCAGTCATAATCCTTGTTCCCATAACCACCGTGATATGCAATATTACTTAAATAAACAATGCCATATAGAATCATCGGAACTATTGAATATATTGAATGAATAAATTTTAAATCATCTCTTTTTGGTTCAAGAAATAACCAATGCAAAATACCGAACACAGGAATAATTAAATGCATAAATAAATTAGCGCCTTCAAACATTAATCCATAGCCATATAGAGGTCCTAAATACGCCATAACGGTCATAAATGTTAACGTCACTGAAGTAGTGGATGTTAGTTTAATAATAGATAATATTTTCGAGTCTTTTTTCATAAATATGAAAATAATTGATATTAAACTTATTAAACCCATATAAATATTTGATAGGACAGTGAAATATTTTAAGGCGTTCCATCCACTTCCTGCTAATGCTTCACTTTGAGCAAAAAAGAACATCATGATAAAAGCAGTTACCATTAAAATAAAGATGGCCGCATTAGAAATTATATTAAGCAATATGTAACTCTTTTTATTCATAATCACTCTCCAATAAGTCAATATCTACTATATCATTTAGTTTAATTTTCTTGTTATCTATAATTATCAATTTATTAGTAATATCGATTTTAGTTAACCTGCCACTTTGGCTATAGTATTTGCCACCATTTTTAACCTTATCTTTAATGAAATATATAACGTTAATGGTGGGGTGTTCTTTTTCGTGTATCGATAGGTAAGCCACTCTTTTACTAATTTCTTCAATTTTATCAATTCCTAGTTCTATCTTACTATCGACTTCTCTACTTGTTTCTTTGATTTTGTCTTCATATCCTACGAGCGCAGCAAAAGGAGCGAATTGAGCGCTTCGATCATATATTGACATCCTTGGATGATTCTTACTAATAGGATGGTCTAAATACAAAATGTCATCATATTTACCCATTATGCTTTGTGTCCTCCTATTTGTTCGTTTCTTTCTCTAGTGGTGCCACTTTCTTCATAATCCATTCCTTTAAGAATAGAATTCTTACCATATTTATCTTTAATGTGGAGTATTGTTTTCTGTAATTCTTTTTCTTTTTGTTCTTTAACTAAATCAATTTTCTTGCTTCTATTAGAATCAGCTTCATTCATAAATAGATTGAGTTGTTCATATTTAGGAGCTATTTTTTCAAGATCTTTTTCTTTTATAACTCGGCTAGCGACAATAAAGATTCTTCTCACATGTAACTTCTTATTAATTAATGAATCGTATAATTTAGTTGCTGCTTTCATGATTTCGCTAGTGGAGCTAGTAAAATGTGTGAGGTTGATTGAACCATGTTCGCTAGTAGGAACAGTTCGCCCATACCAATCTTTTTCTAATTGTGATTCATTCATTTTACTAGTGACATCACCGATATCATAGCCAAAGGCTATTACTATTTGATCAGTTAGCATTTCTTTTCTAATTAAATCTAAAGAAAGAGCGTCCGCCATTTCTTTGATAATTAAGCGCGCTTCATTAGGTGTATATGGTCTAGATAAAACTTGACCAATGGATAAGGAATTGTTCTTTGGTTTATATTTTTTAATATCTTCAATACCAACTGATTCATATCCCCAAGCGTGGTCAATTAAAAGCTCAGCATTGATTCCAAATTCTTGATATAAAACATCTTCATCTATGAGTGATTGTCTAGCGATATCGCCCATTGTTAATAAGCCATGTTTAAATAATCTAGAGGTTAGACCTCTACCAACTCTCCAAAAATCAGTTAAAGGAGTGTGATCCCATAATAATTTTCGATAAGATATCTCATCTAATTTACCAATTCTTACTCCATCTTTATTCTCTTTGACGTGTTTAGCAATTATATCCATAGCCACCTTTGCTAGATATAAGTTATCGCCAATTCCTCCAGTTGCAGTAATGCCTGTCTTGTTATAAACATCAAGAATCATCATTGTTGCTATTCCTTCGGCGTCGGTTTTATATGTTTTTAGATATTTAGTGACATCCGCAAACATCTCATCAATGGAATAGATATGAATGTCTTCCGAGTTTATGTATTTCAAGTAAATTTGATATATTTCTGCACTTTTATTGATGTAATGTGACATCTGTGGAGTAGCGGCAATAAAATCAAGCTCTAAGGAAGGGTTCTTTTTTAATTCGATATCATCAAATGATTTACCGACAAATTTATGTCCAGGAGCTCTCTTTAGCCTTTCCTTATTTATCTTTTTAACAGCTTGAATGACTTCAAATAGTCTTGCTCTTCCAGGAATGCCATATTGTTTCAGTGAAGGAGAAACTGCTAAACATATCGTTTTTTCTGTACGTGAAACATCCGCAACTACAAGGTTAGTTGTAAGCGGATCAAGATTTCTTTCCATGCATTCTACAGATGCATAAAAACTCTTCAAATCAATCGCAATATATTGCCTTTTCATATCCCTACTAATATTAAATATTAGAAGTGATTATTTTTGAAGTAAAATATTAAAAAACTCCTCAAATGAGGAGTTAGATTCTATTTGAATGTTCCGTCAGGATAGCAGCGGTGCATTGTTTCTTCAATGGATTCTTTTAGTCCTCCACGTGAGATATGAAGTTCTGCACACACTTTATCGAGTACTTCTGGTTCGATGCAGCATTTATTACCAGACATAATCTCTTTCATTACTAATTTGAAATTTAATCCTGGTTCTAAGCCTTTTTTCATTTCCTTTTTAGCCACCATCTTGCCACCAATTGTACACGCCCATCTTCCTGGGTGAATAATCTTTCTTGGCTTTTTAAGAACAGCACCAGTCATTGTGTTAAGCATGAAGTCGAATGATTTATTTTCATCACCAACTGGATATCTTTCCCCGTCCTTACCATATTCAACTGCGCCTAAAGCAGCTTCAGCGATATGACTAACAGCAGTCATAGTGGTGCTTCCCTTTGGGAAGAAAATGAATTTATGACCGTTAGCGTATCTATCTAAGAAGACATCTTTCCAGATTGGCATTCTTTCTGGCATGGTTCCAAAGATGTAAGGGAATTCAAGAATGACGACCTCCATCTTTTTCTTTTGTTCATTTAATAGCTTTGCTTGTTCTACTCGACAACGGATATATGGATGTTTTTTGGCGAGTTCCATTTCTGGGTATCTTCTATCGAAATAGGCAAAGTATGAGTTGAAACAAATGGATTTTTTAATTCCTGCTCTTTCAGCAGCTCTAAAGCATTTAGCGCATTCGACAACTAATCTCCTATGGAAATATTCATAAGCTGGAGCAACCGGTGTTTCACGATCATCAGGTCCGACTGAATAAATCATATAGTCGTAACCTTTCATCATTTCCACTAAGTCGTCTTCACTAATTTCAAATAAATCGGTGTGTTTAACATCAACTTCTTTTGGATACCATCCTTCTAAATTGACGTCATCTAAAGAGATTGATCCAACTTTATAGCCTCTTTTCAAAGCTTCTAAAGTTGAGTAGTAGCCAAGAAATCCAGTACCACCTAAAATCAAAAGTTTTTTGCTCATATAATCTCCTAAAAATATTGATTCTTACAAACAATTATATCTTTTATTTAACATTTAGATAAAGAAAAAACTAAAAAGCATTGATTCAATCGATGAAATCAAAAAAAGGATTCATCAATGAATCCTAGTTTTTCTTTTTGGCGGAGTAGGAGAGACTCGAACTCTCGCACCAGTTGCCCGATCTACTTCCTTAGCAGGGAAGCCCCTTCACCAACTTGGGTAC
>CADBUF010000002.1 GCA_902797795.1 uncultured Erysipelotrichaceae bacterium | reverse complement strand
CTCCAACCAGCGGACAAATTTTATTAAATGGTGAGGATATCACTAAGATTCCTCCACACAAAAGACCAATTAACACGGTCTTTCAACGTTATGCTCTTTTCCCACATTTAGATGTTTATGATAACGTTGCTTTTGGTTTAAAACTCAAAAAGATTCCTTATGAGAAAACCAATCGTAAAGGGGAAACAGTCACTAAATATCGTCACTATAGCAAACAAGAAATTGACGAAAAAGTGATGCGCGTATTAAAGATTATTGATTTAGAAGATTTGGAAAACCGTGATATTTCCACTCTTTCTGGTGGCCAACAACAACGTGTCGCTATTGCTAGAGCGATTGTTAATGAACCAGAAATTCTTCTTTTAGATGAACCTTTAGGTGCTCTTGACTTAAAGATGAGAAAAGAAATGCAACTCGAACTTAAGGATATGCATAAAAAGATTGGTATTACTTTCATTTATGTTACCCACGATCAAGAAGAAGCTTTAACGATGAGTGACACAATCGTGGTTATGAATAATGGTCGTATTCAACAAACTGGTAATCCAATTGATATTTATAACGAACCAGTTAACGCTTTTGTTGCTAACTTCATTGGTGAAAGTAACATCTATAACGCTACCATGGTGGGTAAACTCAAAGTTAAATTCCTCAACCATGTCTTTAAATGTGTTGATGATTTCCCAGTTAATGAAAAAGTGGAAGTTGTTGTCCGTCCAGAAGATGTCATCATCACTCCAATTAAAGGAGCGGTTAAAGAAGATAAACTTAAGGGTAAAATTGTTACCAAAATCTTCAAAGGTATTCATTATGAATACGTAATTATGGTGGGGAAGAGTGAAATTATTGCCCAATCCACTAAAGATTATGAAGTTGATAAAGAAGTCTATTTAGATGTTGAAGCGGACACTATTCAAATCATGAAAAAGAATACAACCGCTAACGTTTATCCAGAAGCTTATATCGATAAAAACAACAAACTCATCATCAGCGATGCTGAATTTGATGTTGATGTTACTCAACTTCTCAAAGGAAGTCACGTTGATGATTTACTCTATCTCATTGGTCCAGATGGGAAGAAATATGATTTAGATGATGCGGATGTCATCGCAACTATTCCACTAAATGAAGTAGAAATTGTTGATGGTTATGATAATGGTAACGCTAACGCTGTGGTTATCGATACCATTTATAAAGGTGACCATTACTCGGTTCTCGTAAGAACCAAAGAAGAAGAGGATTTCATTATCGACACAGTCGATACTTGGAACCCAGGAGACTTAGTCTCAATTAAGGTAGACAGTAGCAAAATTCAATTAACATTGAAAGGTGATATTAGTAAATATGAAGTCGCATAAGGTGAAGAGATTCTTCACTTTACAAAGAAAGTATCTTTGTATTCCATATGTTATTTTCTTGCTCTTATTTGTCATTGTTCCTATTGGCATTATCTGTTTTTATGCTTTCACTTACGAATATACAGATCCTGCCACTGGCGTTACATATATGAAAGCGAGTGGGCAAGCCTTCCTCAATTTCTTTACAAGTAGGAGTAAACTCAATGTTTTACTCGTCTCCTTATTTATCGCTTTATTAACAACTATAATATGCCTTATTATTGGATTTCCTCTTGCATATTTCTTAGCAGATAAGAAAGTCAATAAAAACGCGGTTTTAGTTACTTTATTCATTGCTCCGATGTGGATTAACTTCGTTTTAAGAACTGGTGCTACCCGTGACTTACTCACGTGGATGGGCATTAATGGTGGCAATTATCCTTATTTGGCCACTCTTATTGGTATGGTACAAAACTATTTGCCATTTGTTATTTTGCCTTTATACACCACAATGACAAAGTTAGATCATTCACAAATCGAAGCGGCTAAGGATTTAGGCGCTAATCCAGCCCAAGTCTTATTTAAAAATATCATTCCTCAAGCCGTACCTGGTATTGTTAGTGCCTGTATTATGACTTTCATGCCAACAATGTCAAGCTACGTTATCTCTGATACTTTATCAGAAGGTAAGATTACCTTATTTGGTAATTACATTGAACTTGAGTTCACAAACAAAGCGTGGAATGATGGCTCATTTATGGCCCTCATTATGCTCGTATTTATCGCGATCACCATGGTTATTTCTCAAAAATTCTCTGGTGATGAAGAGAAAGGAGGTAGCAAAGCATGGTAAAGAAAATTATTGGTCAAACCTATATTTGGCTCCTCTTACTTTTGATGTATCTCCCTGTTCTCGTTTTAATTGCCTTCTCTTTTACTGAAGCTACCAACGTTGGTGAATGGTCCGGATTCACATTCAATCTATATCCTCGTCTATTCCAAAACAAAGAAATCATGATTGCTTTAGGTAACACTGTTTTAATTGCAATCATTAGTGCTTTACTAGCAACCATTATTGGTTCTTTAGGCGCTGTTGGTGCTTTCTATAGTAGAAAAAGATGGAGAAACACTGTTGATTTAGCAACACAAATCCCAGTTGTTAATGCTGAAATTGTTGTCGCTTTCTCTTTAACAGTGATGTTTGTCTTTATTGGTAACATCGTCAATGCTTATTTGTTCTCTTTCTGGACCTTGCTCATTGGCCATATGTGTTTATCAATTCCATTTGTTTATATCAACGTCAAACCTAAATTAATTCAAATGGACCCTTCATTATACGAAGCCGCGGTTGATTTAGGCGCTTCACCAAGCAAAGCTTTAGCAAAAGTAGTGGTTCCAGAAATCATGCCTGGAGTTGTCTCTGGTTTCTTAATTGCAATTACTTTATCGTTAGATGATTTCATCGTTACTGCCTTTACTCGTGGTAGTGGTCTACTTTCTGGTTCTAAAAAGATTGAAACCTTATCAACTTTAGTCCAAGCAAAAATCAAAAAAGGACCAATCCCACTTGAAATGCGTTCTTTGACCACAATTATTTTCTTACTCGTGGTCGCCGCCATTGTTCTAATTTCTTTATATAAGAGTAGACAAGCCAAAAAAATGAGAAATAGGAGGGCTTTCTAATATGAAAAGATCTTTAAAATTATTAGCCTTAGCCCCAATGATGGTCACTTTAGCTGGTTCTCTTTCTAGTTGTGGTAGTGAAGATAACTACTTAGAACTTCGTGTCATCAATAGTGAAGATTATATTTATCTTAATGATCCAACTGATCCAGAAAGTTTACCAAATTTAACCACTCAATTTGAGAATTCTCAGATGGTTAAAGATTTCTTAAATACTTATTACCCTGGTCAATATCAAGGTGTAAGAGTAATTTATGACACAAGTGACACAAATGAGACCTTATATAGCGAACTTCAAACTGGCAAATCAAATTATGATTTGATGAATGTTAGCGACTATATGGCTCAAAAGATTGTCTCTAACGGAATGGCGGTCCCTTTATATCGTGACTCAGATTTCCCAATTCAAAATTATCAAGATTATGCTTCCCCATATATTAAGGGAAGATTAGACCAAATCGAAGCCACTCAAAAGATTTATGATCCTATTCAAGGAAAAATAGTCTATAACACTGTTAAACTTGAAAATTATGCGGTTGGTTATATGTGGGGTACTCTTGGTATTCTCTTTAATCCTGAATATCCAGATTTCAATGGTCTTAGTAAAGACCGTGTTATTAAAGATATGTCAACCTATGACACTTTATGGGATAATGCCTATCACAAAACCATCTCTATTAAAAACTCAATGCGTGACACAGTCGCAATCGGATTATTACATGCCTTAAGAAATGATTTTGCTCAAATTAAGTCATGGTATGACGAAGGCAAAGATGCTTCTGGTAATGATTACACTATTGAAGATTATCAAAGAGATTTCAGCGCGTTATTCAATCAACGCTCTTCAAAATATACATTCGAAGAATCTCTTAACCTCACTAAAGAAGCCTTAGATTCTTTAAAAGAAAATATTTTTGGCCTAGAAGTTGATAGTGGTAAACAAGACATCATCACCAAAAAGATTGGTGTTAACGTCGCTTGGAGTGGTGATGCGGTTTATTCCATGGACCAAGGTGAAGATTTAACTCAAGTTAGTGAAGAAGTAACTTTATACTATTCTGTTCCTGAACTTGGAAGTAACCTTTGGTTTGATGCTTGGATTATGCCAAATTGTCCTAGAAGTGACGCTCAATATCGTTTAGCGCATCTCTTCTTAGATTTCTTGTGTGATCCTGATAATGCCTATCAAAACATGGAATATACTGGCTATACTTCCTTTATCGGTGGTGATTCCATCATTGATCTCGTTAGAGATTGGTATGATGTGAGAACTGAAGAAGTTTATGACGGGGAAGACGCTTTACAAGTTTATTCCGCTAATGGTGATACAAAAGACGATCCTTTAGCGATTGATTACTTAGAGGACTTCTCTATTAATAGAGATCCATCTAGAAATGGCGATTTACTTTACGCTTTTATTCCATATGATTTCATCAATGATGAAGGAAAAATAGAACTAAAAGAAGAACCAGATGATTATGATGATTTAATCGCTCATAGTCGCTTAGTCCTAATTGAAGATGATGATGGTAATTTAGTGCAAAAGACCTACGCTGATTTAACCATTGTTGACGATGGAGAATACGCTGAAGTTGATTTATCTTATTTCTTCGATGGTTCATCTTTGGATGTTTATGATGGTGATCCACGTAACATGGTGTTCTATGCTGAAGAATATTATTCAACTTATCTAGATTTAGATGAAAATGGTGATTTAGTTGAATGTGAAAGTAAATCAGTAGGAAGACAATTCTATTGTCAATATCCTGATTTAGAGACCATTAACCGTTGTGCGGTAATGGAAGACTATCAGGATAACAACAAACTCGTAATGACGATGTGGGAAGACTTTAAAAGCGACCCACTTCCATTATGGGCAATCATCGTATTCGCAGTATTTGGAGCGGCGATTATTGGTGTAGTGGCAATTTTAGTAGCTAATAACATCACCAAAAAGCGTATCAAGAAGAAAAGAATACAAAATTAATCAAAGATTTATTTGATAATAAAATATTGCAGTGCTAAAATACATAACGCTGCAATTAATGGTTCCTTAGCCAAGTTGGTAAGGCAGTTGACTGCAACTCAATAATCGATGGTTCGAATCCGTCAGGAACCTCCAAATCTATTGATTGTAGCTGTTCGAGGGCTATAAACCTCGAAAAATGCGCTAGTAGCTCAGTTGGATAGAGTACCACACTACGAATGTGGGGGTCATGAGTTCGAATCTTATCTAGCGCGCCAATCTCGGGGCGTAGCGTAGCTTGGTATCGCGTCAGTTTTGGGAACTGAAGGCCGCAGGTTCAAATCCTGTCGCCCCGACCAAAAAATTTAGATCCCTATTGAAAAATAGGGTTTTATTTTGCGCTCTTAACCTATATAAAAAGAGTGATTACTCACCCTTTTCATCACTCTTTATATTTTCTTCCTCTTTTTGAGACTCTTCATTTTCTTTATTGGCTTCCTCAAGTAACTTTTGCGCCGCCTCTTTTTCCTCTTCTTCAATCGCTTCTTTGATTAATGGAATAGGAACGTAGTAGTGGTATACCCCTTGGAAAAGATAAGCGCAAGCGAAATAAAAGAACGCGAGAGGGACTCCAATTTGATAATAGTTATAATTACGCGGATAAACAAATCCAGCGATGTCAAAGCCAAATAAATAGACCGCTAACGGTAGTAGCATCACCTTATCAAGAAGGGAATTTCTTGCTCTTCTTTTTTTGGATAGCATCACCCATGCAAAATCAATAACAATCCAGCTAGCGCCAACTAAAGTAACAATCTTAAAGATTAATTGAAATCTTTCACTTAATTTAATAACACTTAGAAGTTCTAATATTCCAATAACAAGAAAAACAACAGAGATAACAATTAATTCCCCTGAATAAATAAGTTTATTTTTCTTTTCAATTGATAATTTAGCCATAACGATTTTTTCTCCAAAAAATAGTCTACATATTCGTGATATTAATTGCAACGAAACAAAAAAATCAAAATATGAATTATATTCTTTAATAGAATACGATAAACGTGCAATAATAATTTCAGGTAGATATATGCCAACATGTAGGAACTGTAAAACTAGAATCGATAAATTCAACAAAGATCGCTGCCCAATATGCGGAATCGAAAACCCGTTTGACGGCACTAGTAGCGACACTGTTGAAATCACCACAAACATTGATACTTCAAATTTGGAATATCATCCAAAAAAGAAAAGAACAATGTTTGTCTATTTTGTCGTTGGTGGAATAATTGGTCTTCCATTCTTTTATATTTATAAAAAGAAGATTGGTATTATTTATGCTTCTATTAATATCGCTTTATTAGCCTTAGCGACTTTATTAACCGCTTTATTAACTAACTTTAACGCTGGACTTGCTCTTCTTATATATCTTGTCTCATTGATCCTTATTAACACTTTAGTGGGTCTTTATTATGTGAGTAAGGCCAATTTAAAAGATGGACATGGAGGATTTGTTGAATAGATGCAAAGATATTTTGCTTCTTTATTTGGAAATGAAGTCATCTTAAAAGAAGATGATGTTTTTCATTTAATGAAAGTGATGAGAGCGAAAAATAATGACAAAATCGAAATTGTTGATGAAAATGGGAAAGCGTATCTTGCTCGTATTATTCAAATAAACCCACTTCGTATAGTTATTCAAGAACCAATTCTTAAAAATAGTGAATTAGACACTAAGGTAACCTTATTCTTTGCTTTAGCGAAATCCGACAAGATTGATTTTGTGATTCAAAAAGCAACTGAGTTAGGCGCTAGTAGAATTGTTCTTTTTGAAGGAAAGAGATCAATCGTCCATTTTTCTAAAGATGATTTTGTTAGGAAGTATAATCGTTATCATAATATCGCTAAAGAAGCCGCAGAGCAGTGCCATCGTGAAATAATCCCAGAAATATGCTTTGCGCCGACAATCAAAGATATCGAATCCTTTTTAGCAGAAGTTAACCTTTTTGCCTATGAACTTGACGCTGGTAAGACTAATGATTTTGCTTCAATCTTTAATAAAAGAATGAACTCCCTATCTATTATCGTTGGTCCAGAAGGTGGGTTTGATGAAAAAGAAGCTGATTATTTACTCTCTAAAAACTTTAAAACAATTTCTTTAGGAAAACGGATATTAAGATGTGAAACCGCCGCGGTGTACGCTTTAAGTGTGATCGCCTTTAATCTAGAAAAATAATGAAAACATATACCTACATTTCTTTAGGCTGCAAAGTTAACGCTTACGAAGTAAGTGCAATTTCTACGCGCCTAGAAGAACTTGGCTATAAAAAAGATAATGAAAACCCCGATGTCGCTATTATCAATACCTGTTCAGTAACAAGTACTGCCGATCAAAAAAGTAGACAACATATCCGTAAATTGATTAACACCTATCCTAACGCCTTAATCGTGGTGATGGGTTGTTATTCACAAGGACAACATAAATTTGTCGCTGATGAGATAGGCGCTCATATCGTTACTGGTACTAGTAATCGCGACAAAGTAATCGAATTAATTGAGAATTATCAAAAAGATCAAAAAGTGGATATCACTGATGAAAAGAGTCGACTCTTTAATAAATATGAAGAATTAGGTGTTACCTCATTAAGCGAGAATGTTCGTGCCTATTTAAAAATCCAAGATGGATGTGATAATTTCTGCTCTTATTGTCTTATTCCTTATCGAAGAGGAAAGGCCCGCTCTAGAGAATTCAATAAAGTAATAGAAGAAGCTAAATCTTTAGTGAATAAAGGCTATCAAGAAATTGTTCTTACTGGCATCCACGTCGGAGGATATGGGAAAGATTTAGGAAACACTAATTTCTCTTCTTTGGTTAAAGAGTTATTAAATATCCAAGGATTATATCGCTTAAGAATTTCTTCTATCGAAGAAAGCGAAATAGATGATGAATTAATAAATTTAATAAACACGAAAGACAATTTGGCAAATCATTTTCATATTCCTCTTCAATCAGGTAGCGATACGGTTTTAAAAAGAATGAACCGTAAATATGATAAAGAAGCCTTCTTAAAGAAAATTACTAAAATTAAAAAAGCATGTCCTCAAGTCGCTTTAACCACTGACGTGATTGTTGGTTTCCCTGGAGAAAGCGAAGAAGAATTTAATGAAACATATAACTTCATTAAAGAGTGTGGCTTTAACATGTTACATATCTTCCCATTTTCTAGTAGAGAAGGAACAGCGGCTTCTAAAATGCCTAATCAAATCGATCCACGTATTAAAAAACAACGAGTAGCGGCTCTATTAGAACTATCTAATTGTCTATGGAATGAATATGAAAAAAGCTTTGCAGGAAAAGAAGTAGAAGTATTAGTGGAAGAATATGATGAAGATAACAAAATGAATATAGGTCACACTTCTAATTATTTAGAAGTAAAAATCAAAGATGAACAAAATAAAGTTGGAAAAATAATCAAAACAATATACAAAAAGTATGACTAAATCAAAATAAAATAAGATTTTTGAGAACATGTGTAAAAAATATTGATTTATTTTCATTAAATGAAATATAATAACTCTCGGAATTTAGGAGGATACGACTATGGCAGTCCCACAAAGAAGAATTAGCAAAACACGTAAAAGAATGAGAAGAACTCACTTCAAGCTTTCTGTTGAAGGATTAGTCACATGCCCAAACTGTGGTGAAATGATTAAATCCCATCACGTTTGTCCAAAATGTGGATATTACGCTGGTAAAGCTCAATATCTTGATGGCAAATTTGTGAAAGAAGAAGCAAAAAAAGCTCCAGCTAAGAAAGCTCCAGCAAAAAAGGCTAGTAAGAAAGCTGAAGAAGTCAAAGAAGCAAAATAAGGTCGATATGACCTTTTTTGTTTGCTATAATGAATTTATATCAGGAGTTAGAAGATGAAATACAACAAATTAATCGATCATACTTTACTTAAACAAGACGCAACCCCAGAACAAATTGTTAAACTCTGTGAAGAAGCCAAACAATTTGATTTCATGTCGGTATGTGTTAACCCAGCTTACGTCCCACTTGCGGCAGAATGCTTAAAAGGAAGTGACGTTAAAGTTTGCACAGTTATTGGTTTCCCACTTGGAATGAATTTAACTAGAACCAAGGTTGATGAAGCTAAATTATGTATCGCTCAAGGCGCTACAGAAATCGATATGGTTATTAATGTCGGTATGCTTAAAGCTGGACATGATGATTACGTTAAAGAAGAAATTAGACTTCTTAAAGAAGTAGCAGGTAAATTGGTATTAAAAGTTATCATTGAAACATGTTTATTAACTGATGAAGAAAAAGTGAGGGTATGCCGCTTAGCAAAAGAAGCCGGAGCTGACTTTGTTAAGACTTCTACTGGATTCTCCACTGGTGGAGCTACTGCTCATGATGTTAAACTCATGAGAGAGACAGTTGGAAAAGATATGGGAGTTAAGGCTAGTGGAGGAGTTAGAACCCACGAAGACTTATTAGCGATGGTGGAAGCCGGGGCTAACCGCATTGGAACTTCTAACGGTACCAAAATCATTTAATCTAATAACTATTAACAAGAAAGCACCTTCGGGTGTTTTTTTGCAAATTAAGTATTGTTTATACTTTTATTTACTAGTATGATAGTAAAAGCGTAATCGCAAGGAGGTGAATATCATGCCAAAAGTAGTCGTTCGTGAAAACGAATCATTAGATGACGCACTTCGTCGTTTCAAACGTCAAGTTAACAAAGCTGGTACGATCCAAGAAGCGAAGAAGAGAGAATTCTATCTTAAACCTGGTTTAAAAAGAAAACTCAAGTCTGAAAACGCTAGACGTAAAAACCGTAAGTAATTAATACCTACGGGGATATCGCGGAGTAGAGCAGTGGTAGCTCGTCAGGCCCATAACCTGGAAGTCGGTGCGTTCAAATCCACCCTCCGCAACCATT
>CADBUF010000001.1 GCA_902797795.1 uncultured Erysipelotrichaceae bacterium | reverse complement strand
TAACGAATTAACTCAACAAATTACTGAGTCACAAATCGTCGAATACTACAACCGTAAACTCTAATACATGCATTACAATAAAGACTCTTACAATAGTAGGAGTCTTTTTTCTTTAACTAGATATCGTTTTATGTTATATTCTACATAGTAGGAGGAATCATAATATGGGTATATATGAAGAACTCAAAGCCAGAGATTTAATCGCTCAAGTTACTGATGAAAATGAAATTCGTGAATTAATCAATAAAGGTAACGCTAAATTTTATATTGGTTTTGATCCCACTGCTGATTCGCTTCATGTTGGTCACTTTATGGCCTTATGTTTAATGAAAAGATTACAAATGGCGGGTAACACTCCTATCGTCTTATTAGGTGGAGGAACTGGTCATATTGGAGATCCTTCAGGAAGAAGCGACTTACGTAAAATGATGACTAGCGAACAAATCGACCACAATGTTGAATGTTTCAAAAAACAGATGAGTCGATTCATTGATTTTGATAAAGCAATCGTCGCTAATAACAAAGATTGGCTTCTTAACTTAAATTACGTGGAATTTTTAAGAGATGTTGGACCACATTTCTCAGTTAACAATATGCTTAGAGCGGAATGCTACAAGCAAAGAATGGAGAAAGGTTTGTCATTTCTTGAATTTAACTACATGATTATGCAAGCCTATGATTTCTACTACCTCAATCAACACTATGGCTGTAACATGCAATTTGGTGGAGATGACCAATGGTCAAATATGCTTGCAGGTACTGAATTAATCAGAAAGAAAACCGGTAAAGATGCTTACGCAATGACTATCACACTATTATTAAATAGTGAAGGAAAGAAAATGGGCAAAACATCTTCAGGAGCGGTTTGGCTAGATCCAAATAAAACATCACCATTTGATTTCTTCCAATATTGGAGAAATATAGATGATGCCGATGTCATTAAATGCTTCAAATTATTAACTTTCTTACCTCTTGAAAAAATTGATGAAATCGCAAGTTGGGGTGATGAAAGAATTAACGAGAAAAAAGAGATTCTTGCCTACGAATTAACTAAACTCGTGCATGGCGAAGATGAAGCTAAAAAAGTATTAGAAGCTGCTCGTAGTTTATTTAACGGAAATGGTAACGACGAAAATATGCCAAGCGTTGAATTAGATGGCGATTCTCTTCCAGTCATGGACTTATTAGTGGCTTCTGGTTTATGCGCTTCTAAAAGCGAAGCTAGACGATTAATTGAACAAGGTGGCTTATCAATTGACGGCAATAAGATTATGGATGTTAACGCCCTCATATCTTATAAAGAGCCAATCAAAGTAAAAAAGGGTAAAAAGACCTTCTTAAAAATTGTTTCCAAATAAAAGAATTCAACATAACAAAAGAACAGGTTCGCCCTGTTCTTTTCATTTTGAATGAGATTAATAAATTGGATATGGAACTTTCTTTAATCGATCAGAAGGATAATTTGCTCTTCCTTCTTTAGCTTGAGGTTTACCGTCAAGCATCACCAAATCGCCAGTGAATCCACAAGTCATGTTATTGACAAAATAAGTACCAACTCCATATAAATCAACAGGCACTTTTAATTCGTTCCATAGTTTGATTTTCTCTGGTGAGAAAGAACTAGAAACAATGATTTTAACATAGTTAAATCCTTCTTTATCAAGCGCTTCTCTAAGCGCGAACACTAATTCTTTACAAACGCCATGAGGATCAAATCCGCTTGTGTCTTTATCATCAAAATAATGGTCAATTAAGCTTTTAGAGGTATCGATTCTTACTCCGTTTAGGTCAGTCTTTAACACTCTCGCTAATTTTAAAGAATCAATAACAACGTCATTGTTATAGTCAATTAAGGCTGTAACTTTTTCATTTGGGAAAGTCTTATGATATATTTCCGCAGCTTTAATGACATCGCCATTACATACCTGAATTAAAGCATGGGGCATGGTTCCCATGCCTTTACCACCCCACCACTTTCCTTGAGCATCAGTACTGACACGATTAATACCAGCCACGTAAGTTGCATAGCCATCACCAATTTGGGTGTGATAATCATCTTGACGATCCGCCATAGAAAAGACAGGAGTAGAGCCAGCAACTTTGAGAACTTCTCTAACATTAGTGGCCACACTACTTCTTCTAGCTAAAACGCCATCGATAACACTTTCAAGAAATCCAAAATTTTCATATTTGCCAGTCACTTTGAGCACCGGCTCCATATTATCGATGATGTCTCCATCATTTAAAGCTTCTATTTCTAGTTCTTCTGGGTGAATAGCAAATTCGTGGATGATAGCAATTGCTTCGTCGACCCCACATAACATAGAATCGTCCCTGCGTTGAAACCATTGCATAGTGACAATATGTCCAGGAGCACGTTCTTTAACGATCTTATTACTTTTTAAAAAGTAATTAGCAGCATAAAATCCTTCTCCTAATTCTTTTTCGAATTGAAATGTTTTGTTGGTAAGACGAGAAATTTTTCCTGCTTTTTTAAGTTCTACTTCAATCATTTTATTTTTCCTCCATTTGGAAAAAGTCGATATTTTCTTTGATGTTTTCATCAATAACAATCAATGAATTTGGGGAATCATTTTCGATATATAAATCAAAATAAGTAACATACTCTCCTTTTGAGATAGACATATTTCTTAAAAATGTTCCTTCTAAAGCAAAAACCATCATTTTGTTTCCGTTCATTTTAGTGATATAACCACTTTGATATTTATAATCGATGGTTTCTAAGTTGTATTTATTTAAGATTTGATTAATGATATCAATTAATGGTTTGGCGGGTAAAAAGATAATCCCACTATATTTGATTTTTGCGTATCTAATAAAATTAATAATACGGTATCCCACTACTTTGTCTTCGTGAATAAGAACTTCCATTTCATTACTTATTTTTTTGTGTGTTAAAACTTTCTCATCGCTAAAAAGAATGAGCAAAGTATTATCAAGTTCGTGATGGTTATATATGCCGTAATTAGTAATCATTTTTCATAGACCACTCGATTAATTGGGGTTCCTTCATTTCTAAAAAATTCTTCATATTCAGTAGCAGCGTCAAATTCGTCTTCACCTAAATAATTATTAGTTTTACTAATAAGTTTAAATGGAGAAGACTCAAAATATTCTAAAGAATCATTAAATAAGTCAATATTATCAGTTTTAAATATAAGTTTTCCTCCTTTAGGAAGAACACGTAAATATTCATTTAAAAATGAGACACTAGTCAATCTTCTTTTATGATGCCTTTTCTTTGGCCAAGGATCAGAAAAATTTAAGAAAATTGTTTTAACACTTCCTTCTTTTAACATGGGTAAGATATTAATAGCATCATCATGGATGAGTTTAGCGTTATCTAATTTTGATTCCACTAATTTTTTAGCGGTAATTCCACTACATGTAACGTTCTTTTCAATACCAATAAAAAGTTTGTCATTATTTTTAGATGCCATCTTAATTAAAAATTCACCTTTTCCAGAGCCTATCTCAAGATAAAAGTCTTTTAAAGAAGACAATTCTTCTTTATTATATTGAACTTCTTTGTGTTCATCCAAAAATGGCTGAGCCCAAGCTTTAAATTTAGTCCTCATCTTTTAAGAGTTTTCCTAGATCAACTATCGCACGAGCGTAAATGCTCATCCCTTTAAACAAATCTTCTTTTTTCATTGCTTCTCCTGGAGAATGCATATTGCTTTCCCAACCTGGGAATTGCATACCAAACGCCACGACATTATCAGCTTCTTTAGCGTATGTTCCTCCGCCGATAGCAAGAGGTTCACTACGATAATCACCAGTTTCATCTTGATATGATTTTAATAAGGTTGAAATAAGGACATTATCCTTTGGATAGAACAATAATTTATGTTCAGCTAAAATCTTGAAAGCAAATGGTTTGAAGCTATTTTTCATGTTTGTAACTAATTCATTACGATCACATGTTTCAACATAACGGAAATTAGTAACAACAGTTAGGACATCATTTTCAAGTTTGATAAGACCAACATTACTAGAATTATGGCCCATATTCTTAGATACTCCCTTACAGCCATATCCAGAGCCATCTAAAGAAGCAAAAGCTTTTTTAAGTTGGACTAAAAGTGGATCTTTAGTAAACTCTGCTAAGCAAATAATTGCTCTAGTTCCAGCGTTAATCCCGAGCTCAGGAAGAGCCCCGTGAGCGGCTTTGCCGTGGAAGATAACCGTAGTTATATCATCTTCGGTGTGTATTTCCGCTTCGTCACGATGATAATTCTTCATGATGAAGTTTAAGAAGTCATTATTAAGTTCAAATTTAACTTCACATCTTTCAATAACCGCGTTACTAGCCACTCCTCCATCAATAGAAATTAATCCTGGGATTTTAAGTTTATGAGATATTTCAAAATTAATAATTCCCTTTTCAGCGTAAATTAATGGGAAATCACTATCAGGAGAAAATCCTAATGTTGGTTGTTCTTTTTTTAAGGTGTGGAAATAATGTTCCATACATAAACTTCCACTTTCTTCATTTCCACCAACAAGGAATCTAATTTGATAGCCACCTAAATAACCATTATCTCTAAGTGCTTTTAAGGCATAATAAGTCGCTAAAAGTGGTCCTTTATCATCAGCAACACCGCGTCCATAAAGAACATCTTTACGTTCCACTACTTTAAAAGGTGGTTGATTCCAACCAGTTCCTGCAGGGACAACATCCGCGTGAGCTAAGATTGTTAAATTTTTCTTGCCACGTCCATATAAAATCTCAGTGACTTTATTGTCATAAACATTAACGTCAAAACCATCTTTTTTTGCTAAGTCAGCAATATAATGAAGCGCACTAGAAACGCCAACCCCAAAAGGATCTTTTTCGCTCACGCTACTTTCATCATATACCGAATTAATTGCGACAAATTCATTAAGACTTTTAAGCAAATCTTTTTGATATTTAGAAGTCAATTTGTCAAATACTGTCTTTTTCATCTTTTAATTCCTTCTTTCTATTAATAAGGCCATCCCTTTAAGGAGCAAAAATTCGTCATATTCCTCTTTTTTTATTAAAGAATTAATAAAAGGTAAGGCATTACCGCCAGTATAAACTCGATTAAGTTTATAACCGACTTCATTTTCATAACGGGAAATAATCCCATTAATTGAATCAATTTGTGAATAATAAGTTGAACTATTAATAACATCAATCGTGTTATGACATTCACTTATCTTTTTAACAGGGACTTGCTTTACTTCTGGTAGAAGTTCAGTTGTATTAGCAAGTATCTCTTTGCTCTTTTTATATCCAGGGAATATAGCACAGCTATTAAATATCCCATTTTTATCTATAAATAATACTTTTGTCGCAGTTCCAAAATCGATGATTGCAACTCTACTTTTATATATATTAGCCCCAGCAACAATATCACATAATAAGTCAGGACCAAGTTCATCTTTATTATCGATATTAAGAGTAATGAAATCGTTATAACTAGCATCAATCTTATTAGTTGGCAAATGATATAAATTCAAAAATATATTTTCTAAAGAAAATAAAATCTTAGGAGCAACACTAGAAACATAGATTTCTTTAACTTCTAATTTTCCTAAAAGAGAAGAGATTTTCTCTTCACTAATATCAAAGTTATATAATCGTCCCAAATAGGAAAACTTACCTCTTTCTAAGGAGGCAAATTTAGATGCTGTATTACCAATATCCACTAATAAAACCATATTAAATAGCCACAATGTTAATAATCTTATTTTTAACAACGATTATCTTTTTGATTTCTTTTCCTTCAATATGTCTAATAACCGCTTCTTGAGATAAAGCAAGTTTTTTCACTTCTTCGTCATCACTATCAGGTTTAACTTCAATAGTTGCTCTAAGTTTACCGTTAACACTAACAGCGATATTGATTAAATTAAGCACAATCTTGCTTTCATCAAATGTTGGCCATGGTTCAAAGTCGATTAAGTCTTTATGACCTAAAAGTTCCCATATTTCTTCACCTAAGTGAGGTGCAATACAGGCTAAAGTTTTAATAAATCCTTCTAAATAAGGAATATAGATTTTTTCACTCTTATATAACTCGTTTGTAAAGACCATCATTTGTGAGATTGCAGTATTAAACTTTAAGGACTCAAAATCACTTGTGATTTTCTTAATAGTAAAGTTATATAAATAATCGAGTTTACCATCATTTTTGTTTGTAAATTTAGAAGTGAATTCTTTTTCAGTGAACAAACGATAAACACGGTCTAAATATTTCTTAGCACCATCAAGTCCAGTGTCGCTCCAAGGTAAAGAAGCTTCTAATGGACCCATGAACATTTCATATAATCTTAATGAGTCAGCGCCATAATCATTAACAACATCATCAGGGTTAATAACGTTACCACGGGATTTTGACATCTTTTCCCCGTTACTTCCCAAAATCATTCCTTGATGGAATAATTTTTTGAATGGTTCTGGAGTAGAAACATAGCCTTGATCATATAAGAATTTGTGCCAGAAACGAGCGTATAAAAGGTGTAACACTGCATGTTCTGCTCCACCGATATATAAATCAACAGGTAACCAGTGGTCTAATAATTTCTTATCACCGATTTCCTTATCGTTATGTGGATCGATATAGCGGATATAATACCAACAGCTACCAGCCCATTGAGGCATAGTATTAGTTTCTCTTGTTCCATGAGTTCCATCACTTAATGTCACTGTTAACCATTCCTTAGCGTTCGCTAAAGGAGATTCGCCAGTGCCACTAGGCTTATATTCTTTCATCTCTGGAAGAATTAATGGAAGATCATAATCTTTTAAAGGAACTAAAGATTTATCATCTTTGATAATAATTGGTATTGGTTCACCCCAATATCTTTGACGGGAGAATAACCAATCTCTTAATTTGTAATTGATTTGTTTTTCACCGTTACCATCTTTAATAAGTTTATCCAAGATAACACGTTTAGCGTCTTTAATATTAAGACCATTAGCGATGTCGCTATTAATATGAGGTGCATCACCAGTAAAAGCATTTTCACTGATGTCGCCTTCTAATACTTGATGAATTGGTAAATTATATTTTTTAGCAAAAGCATAATCTCTTTCATCGTGAGCAGGAACCGCCATAACAGCTCCACTACCATAACTTGCTAAAACATAATCACCAATGTAAATTGGTACTTCTTTGCCGTTAATTGGATTAATTGCGTATCGACCAATAAAGACACCAGTTTTATCTTTATTTAGCTCGGTTCTTTCTAAATCGGATTTGCTTTCCACCATTTTTAAATATTCATTAACAGCGGCTTCTTGTTCTTTGGTAACAAGTTCTTTCACTAAAGGATGTTCTGGCGCTAAAACGCAATAACTACATCCATAAAGCGTATCAACGCGAGTTGTAAAGACATCAAAAGTTTTGTCGCTACCTTTAATTTTAAAAGTAACTTTTGCTCCTTCACTTTTCCCAATCCAATTCTTTTGCATTTCTAATGTTGAAGTTGGCCAATCTAAGTCATTAAGTCCTTCAAGGAGTTTATCTGCGTAATTGGTTATTTTTAATAACCATTGACGCATCGGCTTTCTAATAACTGGATATCCACCAACTTCACTTTTCCCATCAATTACTTCTTCATTAGCTAAAACAGTGCCTAAAGTAGGACAGAAATTAACGGGGCGATAATCAATATAGGCTAAATCGTTTTCAAATAAACGAAGGAAAATCCACTGTGTCCATTTATAGTAAGATGGATCGCTTGTCGCAAACTCACGGTCCCAATCATAAGAGAAGCCAAGTGATTTAATTTGTCTACGGAAATTGTTAATATTTTTTTCGGTGATAATAGAAGGGTGCTGATTGGTTTTCATTGCGTATTGTTCAGCAGGAAGTCCAAAAGAATCCCATCCAATAGGATGAAGGACATTAAATCCTTGCATTCTTTTCATTCTTGCTAATACATCACTTGCGGTATAACCTTCAGGATGACCAACATGAAGACCTTGTCCACTAGGATAAGGGAACATATCTAAAATGTAATATTTAGGTTTAGAAAAATCATAAGTATCACACTTATAAGTTTTATTTTCCTCCCAAACCTTTTGCCATTTGGGTTCTATCTTTTTATAATCATAGCCCATAAAATCACCTCGATTTTATATAATAAAATAAATTACAGAATTGATAAATATAATTGTCGATATTGTTTCACACTTTTAAGCCAACTATTATCAGTCTTAAGAGCGTTTCTTACCAACTTTTTAAAGATTTCTTGATGGTTCCAATAAATGTCAAAGGCATAAAAACAAGTTCTATTCATATCCCATTCACTATAATTATCAAATCCAAAGCCGTTACTATATTCTTCATTGTGTCCATCATAATTGATGACTGAATCTCTAAGTCCACCAGTACGGCGAACAATTGGAAGAGTTCCATAACGTTGAGCAATCATTTGACCTAAACCACATGGCTCAAATAATGACGGCATCAAGAAGAAATCGCTTCCTGCATATATTTGATGCGCAAGAGCGTTATTGTAGCCAATATAAATTGCGACATGATTAGGGAAATCACGATGTAATCGTTCCATTTCTTGTTCACATTCATATTCGCCACTACCAAGAAGAATAATGTTTGCACCTTGAGACGCTAATTCTCTAACGGCTGAAAAAACAAGATTCATTCCTTTTTGCCATGTAATACGGCTAACCATTGAATATAATGGAGCGTCTTTATTTTCTAAGCCAAAATGTTCGATTAAGTAGTCCTTATTGGCTTTCTTTCCACTAAGGAAACTTCTCACGTTATAAGTCTTTGCTAAATAGCGGTCTTCGTTTGGATTAAATTCTTTATAATCAATGCCGTTAAGAATTCCACAGAAATCATATTCTCTAAAACAAAGAACGCGATTTAAACCCATGCTTCCTTCTGCGGTTAATAATTCAAACCTGTGGTTAGGTGAAACGGTTGTAATCTTATTAGCGTAAATGATCGCTGCTTTTAATGTTGAAACATTACCACCGAATTCGACTTGACCATTTAAATATAAATAGTCTGGTAAGTTATATAAATCGCCTAATGAATAGCGATCTAAAATGCCTTGGAAAGCTGGGTTATGAATAGAAAATACAAATTTGGAATTCTTATAGAATTCAATATTGTTTTCTCTAATATAACAAAACAACATTCCTGGTTGCCAATCATGAACATGGATAATATCGGGGACAAAGTTAACAAGCGGCATTAACTCAGCGACAGCTAGAGTGTAAAATGCAAATCTCTCTCCATCATCGTTATAACCATATATTCCATCTCGTTCAAAATAGTGACGATTTTCTAAAAAATAGTAAGTAATGCCATCTCTGACGAGTTTATAAACATTTGCGCTCTCTTCTCTCCATGACATATGAACATGGATTGTGTTAACAAATTCCACGGGGAGTTGTTGTGCTTTAATCTGATTATAGTAAGGAAGGGCAATAAGTACTTCTTCACCGAGATTAACAAGTTCTTTGCTCAAAGAGTAAGTAACATCCGCTAATCCGCCAGTTTTCACAAAAGGATTAGCTTCAGAACAAATCATTGCGATTTTCATTAGATAGTTGCTCCTTGAGAAATAACAATAATGTCTTCCTCACTTCCCACCATCTTTTTGACATTGAGAACTTTAACGTTCTTATCGATCAAAACATGGTCAAGCTTGGTATCCTTGCCAATGAGAGTTTTAGTGAAAATGATGGAATTTCTGACATCCGATCCTTTTTCAATAACAACATCACGAGAAATGATGGAATTATAAACTTTACCTTTTACAATTGCTCCATTAGCGATGAAACTATTTTGCACATCAGCATCCTTGCCGTATAAAGCTGGCGGAGTATTGTGGGTTGTTGTATAAATTGGCCAATCTTCAAAGAAGAGTTGGTTTCTTATATGATAATTGAGTAAATTCAAGGAATGAGAAACATAGCCTTCTAAGGTTAAAATTGGAACGACATAGCCATTAAATTCTATGCCTCTAACATCATAAGAACCATCTTCGATGTAATGGTTAACCATATCTTTGATGGAATATAATTCAGAAACTTTGCTACTATCCTTAATTAATTTAAGGAGGGCTTTTTTAGAAATGATGAAAGTATCTAAAGAGATATCTGCTTCATCAGTACGGCCATGATTCTTACTTGATTTAACGATATGATTATCACTATCAAGTTTATATTTATCGCATTGGAAATAATCTTTATCAGCGTTATCTACATGTTTATAAATACATGTAATGGCCGCTCCAGAAGTGATGTGTTTACTTACTAATGGACGGAAATCCATGCTGGAGAGCATATATCCAGGAGCGATAACCGCTTGATCAAAATCGAGTTCATCGATATCTAAACCAGACTTAATGTTGTTAATGTCTGTGTTAAAAGCTTTGTTTGTTAAGCCTTTTTCATTGATTAACAATTCAACATAACCAAGCTTAGTGTTATTAGTCCAAATGGAACCACTACCAATATGTTTTCTTAAGGCAACGATTCCTTTTCTCACCAAAACATAAACTTTATCGATATGAGAATTAGAGAAATTAGAAAGCGTAAAATCAATCAAGCCATATCTTCCTAAGAAAGTAACGGCGCCAAGCGGACGGTTTTTAGTAAGTTCACCAAGATGTGGATCGTTATGCAAATCACATATACCAATAACTTTATTCATAATGACCTCCTATTTTCTTCCATTATCAATCAAAACGACTTCGTCGTTTCCAAGATTGATTTCGCTATCTTCCAATACGACGCTATTAGGAGCAATGATAGCGTTATGAACTTTAGCACCACGTTTAACGATGGCGTTTTCCATAACAACACAGCGGCTCACTTTCGCATCTGGTTCAATTGTTACGCCAGTGGAGATAACCGAAGAATCAACGTGACCTAAAATAATTGCACCTTGATTAGCGATGCTACGTTTAATCGAGCCTTTTTTACCAACGTATTGAGGTACGCTATAAACATCTTCAGTGTAAATTCTATTAGAGGAATCTTCATCGTAGAGATTAAGTTCCATCTTATCTAAAGCAATATCCATATTGGCTTCATGCAAGGAGGCTAAAGTTCCGACATCTTTCCAATATCCTTTAAAACGATATGCTTTAAGTTTTTTCTTACTAGCAAGCATTTTAGGGATGATGTTTTTACCAAAGTCGTGTTCACTATTTGGATCTTTGCTATCATCCTTGAGATATTTTCTTAACACCTTCCAAGAGAAGATATAAACACCCATAGAAGCTAAATTGCTAATTGGGTTTTTAGGTTTTTCTTGGAATTGGATGATGTTATCATCCTTATCGCACACCATAATACCAAATCTACTAGCTTCGCTAGGATCAACTTCAATAACAGAAATCGTCACATCAGCTTCACTTGTGATATGAAGTTTAATCATATCTAAATAATTAGTTTTGTAGATGTGGTCACCTGAAAGAATAAGGACATATTCAGGGTCAGCACCATCTAAGAAATCAATATTTTGAGTGATTGCGTCAGCAGTACCTTTATACCAATTTGCTCCTTCTTCGGTTTGCCTAGGGGCAAGAGTTGACATTAAACAGTGAACACCATTCAATCCCCATTTTTCACCATTACCTATATAAGAATCTAAAAAAGTAGATTCATATTGAGTTAAAACACCAACAGTGTTAATTCCACTATTTGCGCAATTTGATAATGGGAAATCAATAATACGATATTTCGCGGCAAAAGATACTGCAGGCTTAGCAGTCTTTTTTGTTAATGATTCAAGTCTAGTTCCTTTTCCACCAGCAAGAATCATTGCCACAACTTTATTTTTGCTTGCCATTTTTTCTCCTCCTATATCAAATCATACTACTATTTACATAGAAAATAAATTTTATTTATTTATTTGTTTTTTTCGATAAACATAAATTTTTTTGATGTCAAAATAGTTATTGTAGGTTATTTTATACTCATTCTTTATCTTTCCTTCCTTTTAATGTAAAATTAAAGCCATGAAAGTTAGAGTTAGTGTTTGGAGAATCACCTGGAGATATTTGATCTTTGCTATCATTATCCTAGCTGCCCTATATGGAGCAACTTTTAATATGTTCATCACCAATAATCCAGATAATGGTGAACTTATGGCGGTTACTTGGGGCGCTAGCCAATATTTATTAGTCATCTTCTCTTCACTAGTGCTCATCACCTTTTATATCCTCTCTATTTTCGGTTATTACTATGTAATAGAGGACAAATATTTTGTGATGTATAAATACAAAAAAGAATATGTTTTCGACTATAAAAGTATCGAGTTTATTGATATAGAAGAAAGCAAAAGGAAGAAACAAGTTATCTTCTATTCTCCTCACGCTCGTACTCGTTACCTTTTATGGGATAAAAATGGGAAGCTATTAGAAACACTAATTAAAAAATGTCCTAACACATTAAGTGTTGCTCAATTTAGAGCCAAACACCCTGAAGAAAAGTACTAATTTATAAATAAATATTGCACTTAATATTTATTATGTGGTAAACTTTGCAAGACGCTTAAGGAGGTCACGATATGTCAAGAGTATGTCCAGTAACCGGAAAAGGACCAGTCAGTGGTAACAACCGTTCCCATTCTTTAAGAGCTACTCGTAGAAAAT